>NZ_CP015196.1:600000-900000 GCF_001623565.1 Streptococcus marmotae
CTAATGGCATTCTGGTGGCCTGATAATATGGTTGCAAGGTTGCAAAGGCTTCTCCTAACTGAGATAGGACTGCTTCGATAGAGGCTGCCTCTGTCAAATCCACATCCACCTTGACCAAGACCTTACGAATCTTATCTTGAGCTAGTTGTTCAAGCAATAAGGCACGATTGGCTTCTGTCCCTGCTACTCGTCTGCTTTCACCATTTTCCTGTACCATATAATAAAGAGAGTCTGTTACTGCGACTTGTAAGACTTGATTTTGCTTGGCTAGACTTTGCTCATCTTTTTTGCGCTCCACAAAACTCACCTCTACTGAGATACCATAAGCTCTTTGATCCCCATACAACCGTAAGGCAAACATCGGCTCGCTGACAGCTCCTTCTGCTTGAAAATAGGTCCAAAAATGAGGCCTTGCAATCTGGGCTTGGTTCATCCATTGACTCGTACGGTGCATGTCTAAATGTGGTTGAAACCGATGAAAAGCCTGGGCTAGTTGCTGAAATTCCTTACGTGCAGTCTGAGCTACGTGTTTCATCTCACGCATGCTCTCTTCTAATTCTCCTGCCTTTTCAGGTGCCATATATTTGTCCCCTTGGTAGGAAAGAAAAGCTGCTAGAGCAGGAAATAAGGCCATACAAACTCCTTTTTATGTTCTACTTATCCGCAGATGTTACAAAAATGCATCCAATAAGGTGGTCTTTCCGCCACCATCTCCACCACCTGTGATAATATGGCTTCCGATGATTTGAGCGAAGGTTTCAATGTTTAAGCTCTGAACGTAGATTTCACCGTAGCCAGTAAACGTATTGACTACTCCCTCACCTGTACCGATAGACTGCAAAAAGCCATTTTCAAGATGAATATCATAGTTCAACTCTCTACTCCAAGCAACGACATGGGCATTGTCAATCGTGATACTTCCTCCGTGTAGTTCCAATTTTTTAATCGAACCAAAGGCATTCGCAAGTAGAGTTCCTTGTCCTTCTGTTGTCATCACGAAGAAACCACCTTGTCCACCAAACAAGGCACGCCCTACACTTTGACGCTCCATTTTATACTGGGCAGATCCATCAAGGGCTAAAAAGGCACCGTCATTCAGGCGATATTGCTTGGTACCCAATTCAAGGGCAATTACTTGACCTGGCATAGAGGGTGCAAGGGCTAGCTTGCCGTTATCAGCGCTTGAAATAGCTTCTGTGATAAACATTGACTCGCCAGATGTCATAGAGCGACCAATGGCTCCCATTAACTTACCAAGCCCAGACCCGCCACGCGCATTCAGTTTTGTATTCAAGGTCACACTCGGTGTATGGTAAACCATGCTTCCCCGCTGAATATAAGCTGTCTCGCCTCTTTCTAGGGCAATTTCAACAAGCGGAAATTGCATATTGCTATCAATAGTATAATTCATTCGATTATCAGCCATTGTAAGGTCTCCTTTTGTATCGTTTGTTTAATACAAGTATACACTTTTCCTCAAAACCTGTCAAGCCTGATAGCAGATGAATTTCCCATTTTCATTGAATACGCGCATCACACCCTCATGACAATATGGTGGATTGAGAAAGGAATAGGACAAGGCAAGGAGCTGCAGATAGAACTGCGTTAATTGAGGATTACTCCATAATCCCTATTTCCAACCTTCAACAGTCCACTGGACTATTCTTAACGATGTCCTAATCTTTAGAACCCGTATTCATAAGCGAAGTCATTCTAAGCGGGAGCTTATTTTACGATAATCAAGGCACTTTTTTGAAGGAATACTGACTGTATTTCGAAAAAAGCCAACGATGAGCAGCTAAAAATAAGCCTTGAATAAAGTTGCTGAGCTGTGAATACAGGTTCTATTCAATTTACTAGACAACTTCTGTCATACGCCCCGTATCAACATCATAAACTGCACCAGAGATGATAATATCCTCTGGAATCAAAGGAGATTGCCGCAACAAGTTCATATCCTCACGAACACTCTCTTCTACATCACTAAAGGGCAAAAAGTCCTGATGAGACACATCTACACCTAGGATTTCCTGCAAGTCCGCTTGAAAACTCTCGTTGGTGAAGGTTTGTGCACCGCAATCCGTATGATGTAGCACCACAATTTCCCGAGTACCTAGTTGTTGTTGGGAAATGACCAGCGAGCGAATCATGTCATCTGTCACACGACCTCCAGCATTCCGCAAAATATGGGCATCTCCAAGTGCCAATCCCAAGGCTTGTGCCACGTGGAGCCGCGAATCCATACAGGTCACAATCGCTACCCTGGTCTTTGGCTTCAAGGGCAAATGGTGTGTCCCATGCAAATCCACATAGGCTTGATTGGCTTTCATAAACTGTTGAAAATAAGACATAAACATTCCTTTCCTAACTCATTTTTCATACTAGACTATCATTTTACCTTGCATTTGTCAGCCACAGGGCTTCGTAAGGCAGATTTTTACTGTTACTTCCGAATAGGTAAGAAAAGCAAAAAGCTAGCCATTTCATGTGAAAGACTAGCATTCTCTTTCCATACAGTTTTAGTAATCGTTTAACCAAACACTTTCTTCAGCACTTCGCCGATTGTCGTCACTCCAACAATCTCAATTCCTGCTGGAATTTCAAGACCAACAAGAGAATTTTGGGGAGCATAAATTTTAGTAAAACCTAACTTGGCTGCTTCATTGATTCGTTGTTCAATACGGTTGACACGGCGGATTTCCCCTGTTAAGCCAATTTCACCGATAAAACATTCTTGGGGATTGGTTGGCTTATCCTTGTAACTAGAAGCAATCGCAACCGCAACCGCCAAATCAATTGCCGGCTCATCTAGCTTGACACCCCCAGCTGACTTGAGATAGGCATCTTGGTTTTGGAGCAATAAACCAGCCCGTTTTTCCAAGACCGCCATGATGAGACTAGCCCGATTAAAATCAAGCCCTGTTGTCGTCCGCTTGGCATTACCGAACATGGTTGGTGTCACCAAGGCTTGTACTTCTGCTAAAATAGGGCGTGTGCCTTCCATCGTAACGACAATGGCTGATCCGGTCGCACCATCCAAGCGCTCTTCTAAAAAGACTTGACTGGGATTAAGTACCTCGACTAATCCTGCTGATTGCATCTCAAATATCCCAATTTCGTTGGTAGAGCCAAAACGATTTTTAACGGCACGCAAGATACGGAAGGTATGCTGCCGCTCTCCCTCAAAATAGAGCACGGTGTCCACCATGTGCTCTAGCATCCGAGGACCTGCAAGCGTACCTTCCTTAGTCACATGCCCTACAATAAAGGTCGCAATGTTATTGGTTTTCGCAATCTGCATCAGCTCCGCCGTCACTTCTCGCACTTGACTGACCGACCCTTGCACACTTGAAATCTCTGGACTCATAATGGTCTGGATAGAGTCAATAATCAGAAAATCAGGCTGAATCTTCTCAATCTCTGTCCGAATACTTTGCATATTGGTCTCAGCGTAGAGATAAAATTCATTATCAATATCACCGAGCCGTTCACTCCGCAATTTGATTTGCTCAGCAGACTCCTCACCACTCACATACAGAACGGTTCCTCGACTAGCTAATTGAGTCGAAACTTGCAAGAGCAAGGTTGATTTGCCAATCCCTGGATCCCCACCAATCAAGACGAGACTCCCTGGCACCACGCCACCACCTAAAACACGGTTGAATTCTGCCATATCTGTCTCAGTTCGAGCAACATCGATTGACGTTACTTGATTGAGTTTAACGGGCTTGGTCTTTTCACCCGTTAAAGAAACACGGGCATTTTTGACCTCAGCGACCTCAATTTCCTCTACAAAAGACGACCATGCCCCACAGTTGGGACAACGCCCCAAATATTTGGGAGAATGGTAGTCACAATTCTGACAGACAAAGGTTGCTTTTTTCTTTGCCATACTTAGTTCCCCGTTGAGCCGAAACCACCTGTACGTGTCCCAGTTGCTTCGTCACCATCTGCCAATAAAAAGGGCGCAAATACAGCTTGGACAATCCGCTCTCCAACTTCAAGTACGACTGGTTTGTTCGTAATATTTTGCATTTGGGCAAAAATATGACCTTCATTGCCTGGATTTCCATAGTAATCACCGTCAATCACACCAACCGAGTTAATCAAGACCAAGCCTTTCTTACGAGGATTGGACGAACGGTCATAGAGATAAAGAACTTCTCCTTGTTGCATATAGGCTTTCACACCTGTCGGCACCAGCTTAATCTCACCAGGGGCAATCTCCACACGCTCTGCCACTTTCAAGTCATAGCCTGCTGCATGGGCTGTCTCCCGCTTTGGCAGTAAGTTTTCATCTGTAAATTGTGATACTAATTCAAAACCACGTTGTCTCATGTCTGTCTCCTCAGTCTAATTATCATTTACCATTATACTATATATTCGGAAAAAATGAGGAAAAAGGGATAGCAAGAAAAAATTATGGTATACTAAAACTAATAAGTATTCTCATTACAAAAAGGAGGCCTCCCATGAAAGCATTGATTCGTCCTGCTATTGCTAGTTGTAGCCTTATCTGGTTCTTTGACCTAGCCATGGTCATTACCTTTTATCAGGCACCAAGTTTCTACATCAATCACCACCAGTTACTCTATTCTATTTTTCTCATCTTGCAGCTCTACTGCATCATGTTGACTGTCTATGGAATTGTGAAAAAGTTGGTCACTCTTCCCCTAGTCTCCTTTGCAACCTTCATTTTCAATGCTCTCTCCATTTTCGGCTACATCCTCTTGGTGATGCTCGTGGGGTAAAGACAATTTAATGATTTAAAAACAGCACTGCCGGGGTGCTGTTTTGGTTTATCCTCTATAAAAATCAGATTCTGACTAAGCAGTGAACTAAGTGATACCGTCAAAAGTTGATTTTTGACGAGCATTATTCAAAGACAAATTGATTATGGTACAGTTCTGCGTAGAATCCGCCGAGTTTGAGGAGTTCGTGGTGATTGCCTTGCTCGATGACTTCTCCGTCTTTTAAGACGATAATCTGGTCTGCATTCAAAATGGTCTTTAAGCGGTGGGCAATCACAAAGCTCGTGCGACCTGCTGCAATAGCTTCCATAGCTGATTGAATCTTGGCTTCGGTCACGGTATCCACATTTGATGTGGCTTCATCTAGGATTAAAATTTGTGGATCCGTCAAAAGAGTGCGGGCAATAGAAATCAACTGCTTCTGTCCTGTTGAAAAGACATTGTGCTCATCATCTACATAGGTATCATAGCCCTCTGGCAGGCTCATAATAAACTCATGGATATGGGTTGCGCGTGCCGCGGTTTCTACCATCTCCTGTGATACATCATCTGCCCCAAAAGCAATATTGTCACGAATAGTTCCCGAAAAGAGGACCGATTCCTGCAAGACAATTCCAACATTTTGGCGGAGACTGTCTAAATCAAATTCTCGAATATCTCTTCCGTCAAAACGAATACTCCCCGCATCGACATCATAGAATCGGTTGAGCAGATTCATAATCGTCGTCTTACCAGAACCAGTTGGGCCAACAACGGCTGTCATCTGCCCCTTGGGTGCTACCATGCTAACCTGTTTTAAAACAGGCTTACCTGGTACATAACTAAACTCAATTTGGTCAATCTCAACCTTATCCTTCAATTCTGTAAAGGCTGGTGCTGCCTGCGGGCGCACCTCTTCTGTTTCATCAAACATTTCTTGAATCCGGTGCGCTCCAGTAAAGGCTAATTGCATTTCCGCCCAGCTGGATGCAACCTGCATCATTGGCTGGTAGTATTGCTGCGAATACTGGACAAAGGTTACTACTAAGCCCAGCGCTGCTGCTGTTGATAACTTGCTGTCAGACAAGGCAATGGTTGACCCCACAAAAATCACAATGGCTGTGTTGACAAGACTAAGACCATTCATAACAGGAAAGAGCAATCCTGAAAAAATACGCCCTTTGAAGGTTGCTTGTCGGACCTTGGCATTTCGCTCCATAAATCCTTCAATGACTTCTTCCTGTAAACCTTGCACAATAATCGCCTTCTGCCCTGAGATATGCTCATCCATATAAGCATTTAATTGACCAACTTCCTTTTGTTGCAAATCTGTGTATTTCCGTGACATACGGATAATGAAGACCAGAAAGGCAAAGGCAATTGGACTCGTTGCCACGACTACCAGCGCCATTTTCGGATGTTGAACAAACATCATGATGACAATACCAATATATAAAATAGACTGGGTTACAACATTGGTCAAAGACATATTAAAAGCATTTTGAATATTATCCAAGTCCGATGTAAAACGAGACAGAACATCGCCATCTTGATGTTGGTCAAAAAAGCGAACCGTTAAACGCTCGAGTTTCCCAAATAAGCCTTTTCGCATCTGATTGGTCGAGTAGGAAATGATTCTGGTAAACAAAAGGGCATAGGTCACAGCACTAGCTGCCATGAGAAACACAGCTACAAGCAAACTCCGCAAAGTGACAAAAAAGACGGAAGAATCTACAGCCTGTCTTGCGGCCATTTTCTGAGCTAGCTCTGTCAACTCCGTCACCGCTTTTCCCATGTAAACAGGGGCGATCACTTGCATACCTGTCGAAAGAAGAATAGCTAGGAAGATAATGGCAAAAGATAGTTTGAATTGCTTAAAATAGGTCCAAAAAAATCGTGCTGTTTTCATCTACTCTTCCTCCTTTCCTTTCTGGGTTTCAAAAATTTCCCGATAAACGCTATTGGTTGCAACTAATTCCTTATGGGTACCTTGACCAATCAAGCGTCCTTCATCTAAAACCAAAATTGTATCTGCCTTCACAACAGACGAAATCTTTTGTGCAATGATAATCGTTGTTGTCCCCTTCAAGTCCTTGTTCAGGGCTTCTTGAACAAGTTTTTCAGACTTGGCATCAAGGGCTGAGGTAGAATCATCTAAAATGAGAATTTTCGGATTCGCAACTAAGCCACGAGCAATCGACATCCGTTGTTTCTGACCACCTGAGAAGTTATTGCCTCGCTCTTCAACTCCACTCTGATAACGATCTGGCATCCGGTGGATAAACTCCATCGCCTGCGCAATCCGTGCGGCCCGCTCCAACTCCGCATCATCGGCATTTTGCTTGCCTTGTCGGATATTTGAAGCAATGGTACCTGAAAAGAGAATGGCTTTTTGTAGAATAATCGAAACGGTTTGGCGCAAGGTTGTTTGGCTAACTGTTTTTATGTCTACCCCACCAATTTCAATTCGTCCTTCTTGAGGATCAAATAAACGCGGAATGAGTTGGGCAAGGGTTGATTTTCCTGCACCTGTTGCTCCAACTACACCAACCATTTGACCAGCTTCAATCTCAAAACTAATATCTTTCAAGGTCGGCTGTTCATCTGTCGGATAAGTAAAGGTCACATGATCAAATCGGATACTTCCTGTCAATGCTTGATCTGGCACATCTTGATAAGCTAAAGCAGGAGCTGTTTCTAAGACTTCCTTGATCCGACGAATGGAAATCATGGCACGGCTAGCATTACTTCCCATAAACCCAACCATAATAATGGCAAACATAATTTGAATCAAATAGGTATTGAAAGAAGCGAGCTTATTGATAGCCTCTGGATTGTGTCCCAACATGCCATAAACAGAATAAATAGCCGCATAAATAGCCAGATAAGAAATGAGAATAAAGACTGGTTCTAAAAAAGAAAAACCACGTCCGATAAAGAGATTTAAGGCAAACAAATCGTCCGATACTGCCTCAAACTTTTCTGCCTGATTTTTCTCTTGGACAAAGGATTTGACCACTCGCACCCCACGCAGATTTTCTTTTGCAATGGCATTAATCTTATCCACCAATTGCTGAAAGCGCCCAAAACGTGGTCCCATAACGCCCATAATGACTGTCATCGTTGCCCCAATAAGAACAATCATGAGCAGAACAATCCACCATAAAGACGGCATGGTCATCACGGCAAAGAAAACACCTCCTGCAAACATCAAGGGAAGACGCAGCAAGACTTGAAAGGTCATCATGAGCAAATTTTGCACTTGAGAAACGTCGTTGGTCATCCGCACAACTAAATTCCCTGCATTAAAGGCCTCAATATTAGCATAAGAAAAGGTCTGGATTTTCTTGAATAACTGCTCTCTTAAATCAGCCGATACAGACTGGGCAATATAAGCCGCAAGCACTGTATTGATAGCTCCTGCAAGTAATCCCATACCTGCAACCCCAAGCAACCAGCCACCTAGCTGGTAAATTCCTGCTTGGTCATTTTCTGCTACAGCAGCTAAGACATTTTGTAAAAATCGTGGCTGCAATAAACTGCTCATCACATAAAAGAAAACCATACAAACAGATGCCAGAGCATGCCATTTGTATTTCATAATCGCTCGAATCAGCATAAAACCTCCTTTGAATACATAATACTTTCTATCCTATCATATTCAACACCAATTTTCAATTACTTTTTCAAACCTCTAAAGAGAATGCTCTATGCAAATTTTTCTTAAATATGATAGAATAAAGATACGATTACTCCCACAGAGAGGAAGCAAAATGAACAAACAAAAAATCGCCGTTCTCGGCCCAGGATCATGGGGAACAGCCCTGTCGCAGGTCCTTAACGACAATGGCCACGAAGTCCGCATTTGGGGAAATATCCCTGAACAAATCGATGAAATCAATCAACACCATACCAATACACGTTATTTTAAGGATGCCGTCCTAGATTCTGCTATCACAGCCTATAAAGAATTACGTGAGGCTTTAGACGGTGTGGATGCTGTACTCTTGGTCGTACCCACTAAGGTCATGCGTTTAGTTGCAAAACAAGTCGCTGAAACACTAGATCACAAGGTGGTTATCATGCATGCTTCCAAAGGTCTCGAGCCAGAAAGCCACAAACGTTTATCAACAGTTTTAGAAGAAGAAATTCCTGCAGAGCTACGGAGCGAAGTAGTTGTCGTATCTGGTCCAAGTCATGCAGAAGAAACGATTATTCGCGATTTAACGCTTATTTCAGCCGCTTCCAAAGACTTAGAAGTCGCTCGGTATGTCCAAACACTCTTTAGCAACCACTACTTCCGCCTCTATACCAACAATGATGTCATCGGGGTGGAGACAGCTGGTGCATTGAAAAATATCATTGCAGTCGGAGCAGGCGCCCTTCACGGGCTTGGATACGGGGACAATGCCAAGGCAGCTATTATTGCGCGTGGCTTGACGGAAATTACCCGACTAGGAGTTGAAATGGGGGCCAATCCTCTTACATACAGTGGCCTGTCTGGCGTTGGAGATTTGATTGTAACAGGAACATCTGTCCACTCACGAAACTGGCGTGCTGGAGACCAACTAGGACGTGGTGAAAAGTTAGAAGATATTGAACGCAATATGGGCATGGTCATCGAAGGGATTTCTACCACCAAGGTAGCCTATGAACTCGCACAAGAATTGGGAGTTTACATGCCCATTACTCAGGCGATTTATAGTGTCATCTACCAAGGAGCTAGTATCGAAGAAGCCATTAAACAAATCATGTCGAGCGAATTCCGTCAGGAAAATGAATGGTCATAAAGGAGAAGAGCATGACAAAAAAAGTTAGAAAAGCTGTTATTCCAGCAGCTGGTTTGGGAACTCGCTTCCTACCTGCTACTAAAGCCTTGGCAAAAGAAATGTTGCCAATTGTGGACAAACCCACGATTCAGTTTATTGTAGAAGAAGCCCTCGCATCAGGCATTGAAGATATTCTAGTCGTTACTGGAAAATCAAAACGCTCTATCGAAGACCACTTTGATTCTAATTTTGAATTAGAGTACAATCTGAAAGAAAAAAATAAAAATGATCTCTTAAAACTAGTGGATGAAACAACCGGCATTCGTCTGCATTTCATTCGTCAAAGCCACCCTCGTGGGCTAGGAGATGCCGTTTTACAGGCTAAGGCATTTGTTGGAAACGAACCATTCGTTGTCATGTTAGGTGATGACCTAATGGATATTACAAACAAAAAAGCCATTCCACTGACCAAACAATTGATGGACGATTACGAGAAAACCCATGCTTCGACTATTGCGGTCATGCCTGTTCCTCATGAAGAAGTCTCTGCTTATGGTGTCATTGCACCGCAAGGGGAAGGAATCAACGGTCTTTACAGCGTGGACACCTTTGTGGAAAAACCAGCTCCTGACGAAGCTCCGTCTGATTTAGCCATTATCGGGCGCTACCTCCTGACTCCAGAAATTTTTGCTATTTTAGAAAACCAAGCTCCTGGTGCCGGAAACGAAATTCAACTGACAGATGCCATTGATACACTCAATAAGACTCAACGTGTCTTTGCTCGTGAATTTAAGGGAGACCGCTATGATGTTGGCGACAAATTTGGCTTCATGAAAACATCCATTGACTACGCCCTACAGCATCCGCAGGTTAAAGACGACCTCAAGCAATACCTGATTGAATTAGGCAAAAAACTAGACGATACCAAATAGAAAAAAGACTCTATCATTTCTGTCGGAGACAAAACTACTACAGAGATGATGGAGCCTTTTCCTTTGTCTAAGAAGCGCCACAAGTAAGAATCTCCTTATCGGAATGACGCTAATACTCTATCAAAATCCTACTACAAGCTGATTCATAATACCCCATCTAGAAAATACCTGCCTAACGATAGCAGGAACCAATTCGATCGAAAATTAGAATATACAGACTTTTTTAAATTTTGAAAATCTTATTGCATTTGTCTGGTTATCGTTGTATACTATATATGTATATATTAGTAAGGAGGCATTCTATGAAAAAATTATTGTCATATAATCATCGTTCTTTTTTAGTCACCTTTTTTATCATCAGCTTGATTCGAACGGCGGTTGTCTTGGCCTTGCCCTACGTTAGTGGTGAATTCATCGACACGATCAAGCTCAGAGACTGGCATATTTTTCTAAAATTTGCCTTGTTAATTGTCTTTCTGAACATACTTTGTCAAATTATTGATTATGTTTATGACCGGCTTGCAGGTCGATTAGATAGCCATCTTTGGCAAACAGTGACCCAGAAAACGCAGGAAAATCTTGCAGCATACGATATGAAAAAAGAAGATCTCTCAACAAGCACCATCATGCAACAGCTGGGGCAAAATTTTGAGATTGTTTCTCCCTTCTTTTATGATTATCCCATCAGCATCGTTCTTTATGGAGTACGAGCAATTGTGATTCTAGCTATTTTGTCTACCATGTCTTGGCAGTTAGCTTTGATGGTCGGCTTATTCATTCCTGTTTTTATTCTTTTTTCGGAACGCTATGCGGAAAAATTATCAACATACAATCAGAATGTGGTCGATGATATGCAGGCGCAAAGAGACTATCTTTCAGATAGTAGTCAACTAGCTAAAATGACACGATTTTTAGGCGCTTCGCCATTGATTGATTTTAAAAAGATGGGACAACAGTACGCTCATCATAAAGCTGCTCAAGTAAAAATCACTGCATTTTTTGAAAATTTTCTCTCATATTCTTTCTTAAATTTAATGATTATGCTGGCCAGTATCATCTCAGCTTATCAAGTTTTCGTTGGACAAATGACAATTGGTCAATACTTTGCGGTTCAGCTTTATGTTTCTCAATTTTGGACACCCGTAGAATATTTTCTCAATATTTATCAATCCTATATTTCTAGCGCTTCCATTATCAACAGTTTTGTCGATTTTTTGAATCCATCGCTAAAAAATATGTCGATGTCCCTATTGATAGTATCACATTAGACCAGTATGTTGGTTTGGACAAAAATCAGACACCTTTGCATGAACCTCTCCACCAAAAACTAGAAACAGGGAAGACTTATCTGATTCGAGGGAAAAATGGAGCAGGAAAAACACGGCTAGTTGAGGCCATTTTAGGTTTTCATGGAGCTTATCAAGGCAAGATTGAGTATCACCATTTTGGCGAAAATATAAATTTTGCTTATTGTCCAGCCAAACCTCTTGCCTCGCCATTCTTTGAGGACTCGATTAGCCAAGGCGCTTCAATGGGACAGTTGAAATTGCATCAGCTTGATAGTATCTTTCGCGTGGAAAAATCTGTCTACATTTTTGATGAGCCGACTAATTTTTTAGATGATGAGCACAAACAACTCGTCAAAGAAAAATTAAGAGCGTTAAGCGAAAAGAGCCGGAGTATGGTTATTCTTATTAGCCACGATAGTGAGCTATGGAATCTAGCAGACCAAGTTATTGAATTGTAAACTATTTTAGATAAGTATTTTTTAATCCTAATTCTCTGAAGATAAGCAACAAAAAAACACGAACGCACTCTAACAGCCAATTATCTGTAGAAGTGTTCGTGTTTTTCTATTCTCATTTTATAGGCCAAGGCTAATGGCAACTAAGCCAATTACTAAAAGAAGATAAACTCCCACGGCCATTTTTCTTTGCTGATGTGTAAAGAGATAAGGCTCACTGGTAGTCGGTAAGAAAACGGTGGCAATAGCGCCACCCACAGCACCACCAACATGACCAGCTAAGCTGATTTCAGGATTGAATAAGCCTAATGCAAGATTAAGGAGCAACAGAGCGATATAGCGTTGTCCTAAGAGTTGTAAGTATGGGTTCCGACTGTGGTAACGCAAGACAACCATCGCTCCAAACAGGCCAAATAAGGAAGTGGAGGCTCCCGCCGCTACCGCACTGGGGGTTAAAAATAAAATAAATGCATTCCCCATCACTCCTGCTAGAAGATACAGTAGAAAAAAGCGTTTTGAGCCGAAAATAGCTTCCATTTGATAGCCAAAAACGTAAAGAGTCATACTATTGAAGAAAAAATGCTCCCAGCCAATATGAACAAAAATGGGTGAAATCAAGCGCCATAACTGGGTCGGATCCACCTTCACAATCAGCCCATACATCCCACCAAAATCATAAATGGTCTGCGCTGTCGTTGCTTGACCAAATCGTAGCACCTGCATAGCCACAAACACCACCGCCGTCAGCAATAATAGGCCATTGGTCACAGGATAGCGTGTATTAATCATTTGTCTCATAATATAAAACCTTTCTCACCGCTTGGTCAAACTCTTCTTCTCTAAACTCATACCGTTGAACATCATGCGGGGTACTCACTGTCATTCCTTGGAATTGTGCTAAATAGCGATCGTAAAATCCACCACCGTAACCAATCCGATAGCCAGCTTGATTCCAAGCAAGTCCTGGAACGTGTATCAAATCAATCTCTGACGGTTCAAGACTCACCTCTGAACGCGGCTCCCAAACGCCAAAAGAACTGAGAACCAAGTCATTCTCATCATAAGGAACAAAGACCATTCGCCCCTTACTATAAGTTTTTGGAACCACAATCTTCTTTCCATCCAGCTGTGCTTGACGAATCAAAAATGAGGTATCCATTTCATGTGGCATGGATAAAAAAGTTGCAATCGTATCGGCTTCTTGATAAACAGATAGGCTACAAATCGCTTGACAAGACCATTCACTCCACCTTTTGTTTTCCTCTTTGGACAGAGTTTTTAATCGAGCAAGGATTTCCTTGCGGATACCGATTTTTTCCATTTCTATCTTCCCTTCTCAACGATAAAAAACCAATCCAATAGGCAGCAAACCGACGGATTGGCTCTCTTGATGTCTTACTCTTCTACCTTATATCTCAAAAACGCGGCCAAGTGTTCAACCGCAAAAGGAATGGCTTCTTCCTTGGGACTTAAGCGTGGATTGTGCAGAGGGTACGGAGTATCTACTCCTAACCAAAACATCACACCAGGCACCTTGCTAAGTAGATAACCAAAATCCTCTCCTGTCATAGCAGGGGGGCAATCAATCACTTCAATTTCAGGAATTGCCTCAAAATAAGTCATTAACTCACTAGCCAATCGTGGATTGTTTTCCACAGGCAAGTAACCACCTTGATTCAATTCAATCTCAACTTCAAGACCGAATGAAGCAGCAATCCCTTGTGCTACTTCTCGCACTCGTTTTTGGACCAATAGGCTCATTTCTTGAGTCAAAGAGCGAATTGTTCCATGCAAAAAGGCAGTTTCTGCAATGACATTATTGGTTGTTCCCGCATGCATGGAGCCAAAAGTGACAACCGCCCCCTCAATTGGATCGACATTGCGACTAACCACCGATTGAACCTGCGTGATGAAATAACTCGCAGCCACCAAGGCATCATTTGCCGTATGAGGAAAGGCCGCGTGGCCACCACGTCCAATAAAGCGAATCTTCACCTCACAAGTACCTGCAAAGAGAGTCGCACGATTGGTCGCAATTTGTCCTACTTTCAAATCCGGTCGCACATGCAAACCGTAAAACTCATCCGGTAACCACTCACCAAAAGCTCCCGCTTCATACATCAGCATTCCTCCTGCAAGATTTTCCTCCGCAGGTTGGAACAAAAAGAGCATATTCTGACGAGGCTGTTGGGCAATCATCTGCTCCAACACTCCCAGAGCAATCGTCATATGGACATCATGCCCACACGCATGCATACGACCATCATGGGTCGACGCAAAATCAAGCCCTGTCTCCTCAACAATTGGAAGACCATCAATATCTGTCCGCCAGCCAATCGTTTTTTCTCCAATTGTTCCTGTCAAATAAACGAGAATCCCAGTTTCCCACGTTCGAATCTGGGCAAAGGAACAGTCTTTTAAGAGAGTAGCAAGAGTCTCCATGAGAAAGGCATGGGTCTTGAACTCTTCCATTCCAATTTCAGGAATTTGGTGCAAAGCACGCCGAATCGCAATCAAATCAAGCATGACTATCTCCTAAAGTGTTCGAAGGGCATCTTCCAAGGCTGTTTTTTGTTGGGTTTTTTCATCAATTTCTTTAATAATACGTGCGGGAACTCCTGCCACAACGACATTTTCAGGAACATCTTGCGTAACAATGGCTCCTGCTGCCACAACAGAACCACTACCAATCTGCACGCCTTCAATTACCACAGCGTTCGCACCAACTAAGACATTATCACCCACGCGAACAGGCTCTGCACTAGCAGGCTCAATCACACCAGCTAAGACAGCTCCCGCACCGATGTGGCTGTTTTTCCCAACTGTGGCACGTCCACCAAGAATGGCTCCCATATCAATCATTGTTCCCTCACCAATTTCAGCACCAATATTGATGACAGCCCCCATCATAATAACGGCGTTATCACCAATTGACACTTGATCACGGATAATAGCTCCTGGTTCAATTCGAGCGTTAATGGCACGTTTATCAAGCAAAGGAACAGCTGAATTACGCGCGTCTTGCTCTACTACATAATCTTTATTTTCCCTCAAATGAGCAAGAAGTGGTGTGATATCTTTCCAATCACCGAATAAGACATTCCCAAGTTTTACAACTGTTTCAGGAACTGCAGCTGCCAGTTCTCCCTCAAAAGTTACTTTGACGGTTGTCTTCTTCTCTGCTTGGGCAATAAATTGAATAATTTCTTGGGCATTCATTTTTGTTGCTGTCATGATATCTCCATTTCTCAAATAAATAATTCGCTTTCTATTATACCAAATTTTCAGAATATTTGGAAATAATTATTTTTTCTTTCTTTTCGGAAGCAGTTTTGGCACCTGTTGGACAAATCTTGGAAGACTTAGTGCCTTGCTATTAACAGTCTGAGCTAAGAGTTTGCCAGTTTGTAAACCTTCTTCTGTTAGGTAATACAGTTTGACAAAACTTCCTTTTGCCACACTAGTGACAAGCATATTAGGCTTAGGCTGCATATCTAGAATCAGATTTGCTTGCTGGTGGGCATATTTCGCCTGAGCTTTTAGAGGAATGCCAATGGGTTTTAAACCAATCTTTGTCACATGTTCTTGTGCTTCATCTAAGGACAAGCCAATGAGGTTTGGCAAAGGAATGCTCAAGTCACTAGCTTCAATAATCTCTGGAGTCACATAATACAGTTTTACTAAGGTTCCTGGCTCAAAATTTCCTGACTTTGGAACCATAGCAACTATTTCGTCAGCACGTTTTTTGGCATAGGTTTGCTGAGGTTTGGCAAGAATTTTGCTGACTGTAAAACCTAGACTCTCCAAATGTTCTTGAGCTTCCTCTACATTCATATCTATCAGATTAGGCAGGCGAAGCAAGCGATTTTTCTTCTCATAATTTTGTTCTAAAACCTTGTCTACTAGCGGAACGACAGCATGGACAGCTTCTCCGATAACTCGAGTCGTGTCTGGAATAATATCCAAAATCTTCGCCACCTCACCAATCATTTTTCCATTGACTGGTAATTTCTTTTTCGCCATTTACTACCTCTTTTTCCTAATCTATCTCACCAGTATCAGCGGTGGAAAAAGCCAATTTTCTTGCTCGCTTCTACAACTTCTTCATCCACATAGTAGATCTTAACAAGCCCCTTTTTCTCTACCCAACCTGGACTGTAATCAACGACTTCATTATAGCGTTTCTTGGCATACTTGCGCTCAGGTTTGAGCAAGACTGCGCTGACTCGAAAGCCCATATCTGTCAGGTGTTTCTTAGCTTCAGCCAAATCCAACTCGATAACATTGGGCACTTCTTTTTTACCAATATGGTCAATCCCATTTAGAATAGCACTTCCTGCCAACCATAACCATGATTCCAACATTATCTCGTCCTCTTTCTAACCCTATCTTGCTTCTATTATAGGGCTTTCAGGGTAAACTTGCAAGAAAGAATGCTAGATTTTATCACTGATACTCTTTGAAAATTAGACAAAACCTTGATCAAAAAAGAGGCTGAGACAAAAGTGTCCAGCCCCGATTCCCTTATAGATTTAACAGTTTTACGCATATCAATAGTCAGGGGAGTGACTATTGATACCCAAGCCTAGAGACCCAAAAGCGAGGATTGTCGGGTTTGCAAAACGTTGATAAATCAACATTCTACAAGCCGCGTCAACCTTACGGATATTGACAGTCAGGGGAGTGACTGTCAATACCGAGCTTAGAAACTAGAGAGCGAGGACAGTCCAGTGGACTGTTAATACCTGAGCATAGAAATAGGAAAGCGAAATTGACAAAATCGATTTCTGCGAAATACCGATTTTTGTCTCACTCCCTATCATGCATCTACTGATGATAAATTTTACAATCCTTTAACTGTTTTAACCACATCTTCCACTGTAAAGCCATATTCTTCGATGACTTTGGCTGCTGGTGCAGAAGCTCCAAATGTATCAATACCAAGTACCGCACCATCTAGACCAACATATTTGTACCAGCTTTGAGTGGCACCCATTTCAATGGCTACACGGCGACGGATGGCATTTGGTAGAATTTCTTCCTTATAGGCTACATCTTGCGCGTCAAAGAGTTCTGTCGAAGGCACGCTGACGACACGAACCTTGATACCTTCTGCTGCCAAGGCTTTTGCAGCACTCACTGCCAAGTTGACTTCTGAACCAGAGGCAAGAAGAATGGTATCAAATCCTGCTTCTTCGTAAACAACATAAGCACCTTTTGCCACCTTGTCAAAGTCCGTTCCTTCTTCTACTGTCAGATTTTGACGAGTGAGAACGAGAGCTGAAGGTGTTGATGTGCTCGTCAATGACAAGTACCATGCTGCCTGCGTTTCACGTGCATCGGCTGGACGAAAGACCGTCAAGTTTGGCATCGCACGAAGTCCTGCCAAGTGCTCAACTGGCTCATGCGTTGGACCATCTTCTCCAACTGCAATCGAATCATGGGTAAAGACATAGGTTACTGGAAGTCCTTGAAGGGCTGACAAACGAATCGCTGCCTTCACATAATCCGAGAAGACAAAGAAGGTACCGCCATAAACACGAAGTCCACCGTGTGCTGCCATACCATTCAACACAGTTCCCATCGCAAATTCACGTACACCAAATTGAATATTGCGATTGAGACGATGAGCATCATCTTGCAAGCCATCTTCCTTGATGTAGGTCATATTTGAATGAGCCAAGTCAGCTGAACCACCCAAGAAAGTTGGAAGAACGTTAGCTGCTGCATTAATCGCATCTTGACTTGAATTACGAGTGGCTTGTGAGAAGCCTGCTTCATGTACTGGGAAATCGCTCGGTTTCAACTCTACTGCATCGCGACCTTCAATAATAGCAGTCACTTCTTCTGCCAATTCTGGATAGGCTGCCTTGTAATCCGCTACCAACTGCTCCCATGCTGCGTAGGCTGCTTGACCACGGTCAGCGACTTTTTCCTTGAAATCTGCGTACACTTCTGCTGGAATCTCAAATGGAGCAAGGTTCCAATCCAACGCTTTACGAGTGGCTTCTGCCTCTTCTGCTCCGAGTGGGGCACCATGTACTGCATTTGTCCCCTGTTTATTTGGAGAACCATATCCGATAATCGTTTTCACTTCGATAAGAGCTGGCTTGTCTGCTGCTTTTGCTGTTTCGATTGCCTGATTAATCGCAGCAACATCTGTCCCATCCGTTACAAGATCGGTATGCCAGCCATAGGCTTCATAGCGGGCACGAACATTTTCTGTAAAGGAATCTTTCGTTTCCCCATCTAAGTTAATATCATTTGAATCATAGAGGACAATGAGCTTGTCTAGTTTTTGCAAACCAGCATAAGAAGCCGCTTCGGCAGAGACACCTTCCATCAAGTCACCATCTCCACAAATAACATAGGTATAGTGGTCAAAAAGGTTATATCCTTCTTTATTGTACTTAGCCGCTAGGAAACGCTCTGCTTGGGCAAAACCTGTAGCAGTCGCAATTCCCTGTCCAAGAGGACCCGTCGTAATATCCACCCCAGCAGTATGACCATATTCTGGATGTCCTGGTGTTTTAGAACCCCATTGACGGAAATTCTTGATTTCATCCATGCTTACTTCTTCAAAACCAGATAAGTGAAGAAGGGCATAAAGGAGCATAGAACCGTGTCCTGCTGACAAGACAAAACGGTCACGATTGATCCAGTTTGGCACTTGAGGATTGATTGCTAGTTGATTGGTAAATAGGCTATAAGCCATTGGTGCAGCCCCCATTACTACCCCAGGGTGGCCTGATTTTGATTTTTCAATGGCATCAATACCAAGGAAACGAATCGCATTTACTGATAAGTTTGACATAAGGTTCTCCTTTTCTGTTCTATCTTCTATTATATGAAAAATATCCGCATAACGCAACGGTATGCGGATAATCTAGAAAGGGAATAGCTAACGCATCATTCCCATTTCTTTCTACAATGTTATAACAAGGCCTTAAATTGAATATTAGAATCTTCTAAGAAGCAATCATCAAAGCCACGAGGATGGTGGTATTCAATGCGATCTTGGTCAAGCGGATAGGTGTATTTACCACCTACTTCCCAGATGAATGGATGGAATTGGTATTGCAACCGTTCTTTTCGCATTTTCCACAAGGCCAAAATTTCATCCGTTGAAGCCATAAAATTAGACCAAATATCATAGTGAACAGGGATAATGACCTTGGCACGAAGATTTTCAGCCATGCGAAGTAGGTCAATAGACGTCATCTTATCTTGGATCCCCAATGGATTTTCACCATAATTGTTCAAAGCAACGTCAATCTTGAAATCGCGACCATGTTTTGCAAAGTAATTAGAGAAATGAGAATCCGCTCCGTGGTATACGGTTCCGCCTGGAGTTTCAAAGACATAGTTCACTGCCTTGCGCGCCATTTCTTCATCTGTCACAGCAAGTCCTGCTAATTCACCATCCTGAGCATCCGCCCCTTCTACCGGAAGCGTTACTAGACAGGTCCGGTCAAACGACTCAACTGCATGTACCTTCATGTCTTTAATTTCAAAACTATCACCTGGTTTTACGATGATAATACGTTCTTCTGGTACTCCCCATTTCTTCCAAATTTCACCACATTCATACGGTCCAACAAATTTCACATGGTCCAATTTAGGATTATTCACAATCGCTGCTGCTGTATTGATATCGATATGATCGCTATGAAAATGAGAAACAAGATAATAATCTAGCTCATTGATGGCAAATGGATCAATGACCATTGGTTGTACACGAAGATTTGGCTGAAGTTTACGAACCCCTGCCATATTGGCCATTTGGTGCCCACGTACCATGTCCTTCACTTTTTTGGTGGATTTCCCGCGTGCTGACCAGAGGTCCATGACAATATTAGCCCCTCCTGGTGTTTTGAACCAAATCCCACAATTTCCTAGCCACCACATTGCGAAATTTCCTTCTGGAACAATTTCTTCCTCAATTTCTTCATTGAGCCATGTTCCCCATTCTGGGAAAGTGCTTAAAATCCATGATTCCCTTGTAATTTCATTGACCTTCGCCATAATCATTCCTCCTATTAGGCTTCTTTATAGCTTCAGTATAACGCTTTCATCTATCCAAAAAAAGACCAAATAAAACACAGAGCTGTGTTCAGTTTTGGACTGTCTTTTCAAGTCAAGTATGGTCCCAACCTGCATAATCTAAAAAAGCTGGGGCATTCCCCAGTTCTCCGTCAATATAAATCTTTTAAATGACTGTCTTCAATTCTAGCTAAAAGGAGATCATCTTGGATCAATTCTTGAATTTTGACCAAGGCTTCTTGCACCTCGCACTTCTTTGGTATGTAACGAGAAAGGAGCTGCTCTAAATGCGGTTGAAACTGCCGACTTGTTTCCTTCATTGTATGGTAGGTTAAAAAGTGATTGATTTTCATCACATCTTCATAGGTCAAAACAGGATTGACTTGTAAGACTGGAAAAGAAGAACGTAAGTTGTCACTCGTTGAGATCAGCAAATCCATGTCCAAAATATCCTCTACACTGTGAAATTGCTCAGTTGTAAAGACTGCCTTGATACTGTCTACTGGAAGGTAGGATTGACATTGTTTGTACAATAATTTTTGGACACCAACCCCTTCGTCACATACCAGATAAATTTCTTGCACTGCTGCACTCTGAATATGCTTATTTTTTAAAGCTCCTCCAATATGAATCGTAAAATAGGCAAGGTCATCATCATTTAGCTGAACACCCCACTCTTTTTCTACTGTGTCAGTGGCAACCACCTTCACTGTTGCAAATAAGTCCTTATACTTTTGCTTGATTTGTCTAGTGAGTGGATTACGCGATAAAATGCCGTAGGTCTTCCGAAAGCGTAGGGCTTTTGCATGCATGATGAGGTTGCGCATGAGCAATTCACGGTTATCAATTTCAAAAACAGAGCACCGCAAAAATGCATCGACAAACCGCTCCAACGTTGCCTTGATATCCGCAAAATCTTGACTATTGGTATGAATATCCTTGTCCTTTCGATAAGACAAAAGAAGCATGGCAATCAACGAAATTTCGATTTCATCTAACTTGACTCCAAATTGCTCTGCTAGCGAAGAAGCCAAATGATGGGCAGCTGTATACTCAATGCGCTTGCGAATAAGAATAAATTCACGTTCAATTTCATGCTGCTCGCTAGGTTTTAAAACCATATTGCGGTATCCCAAAAGTAGATAAGGCAAGACTTTTAGCATAAACTCGATTTCATAATGATTAATTTTCTTGCCTAAGTCAATTTCCAACTGATTGACCTGTTCTGCTAAGAAAGTGACAATCTCTGGAGCAAAGAGCAATTCACACCCTTCAAAATAGGGAACTTTCTCATGTAAAACGGTTAGGAAGCCTTCATTTGGATTGGAAAAAACTTCATAGAGAAGGGAATGGATATATTGGATTTTATTAAGCGGGTGACATTTGAAGAAATAGCCTTCCGATTTGGTTGCATAGAGATACACCTTAAATTGTTCCGTCGTTAATTGGGCACGAATTTCACTTAAATCATTTAAGACGGTATTGCGCGAGACATCGGTCAAGGCCATGAGTTTGTCAATCGTCACACGCTCTGAGGTGATGGCAATATAGATGGTCATTAACTGAATCCGCTCTTCCATACTCATGACATAATGGTAGGAATCTACACTTCCAAGCAAGGTCTGACACGCCACCTTTTGCGTTTCATTTAATAAAATACCAACTCTAGGCAGACTCACAATCGGCTCAACGTTACTAGGAAGAGAGTCATTGATTTTCTCGAGGTGATAGTACACTTTTCTTCTGGATTGACCCATGGTACGCGAAATAGTCATGACTGTTTGCGAACTGGTCAATCCCATTAAATAAGTGAGCAATTCTACACTGCTTTTATCCAGCAACATCTGCCTCGCCTCCTTTGAGTAGTATAACTATTTTAACATATTTTATGTGTAAAAACAATTTTTTATAAGGTTCTCTGATACTATTTCTCATGTAAAAAGAAGAAGGGAAAGGCAGTCTATCTGCTTGCTCTCCCTCTTATTTATCCTGTTCAACTAGGTGTTAATGCGTTGCTCCCTTTTGACCATAATAGGCATTTGGACCATGCTTTCTGAGATAATGTTTATCCATAATATAAGCAGGAGCTGCTTCCACACGAGGATTAATCTGCTCTGTGAAACGATCCATTTTTGCCACTTCTTCTAATACGACCGAATGGTAAACAGCCTGCGCTGGATCTTTTCCCCACGTAAAAGGACCATGATTGCGCACAACAATCCCAGGTACGGCTACCGGATCAATGCCGCGTGTCGCAAAGGTTTCAATGATGACACTTCCAGTCTCTTTCTCATATGCTGTATTTACTTCATCAGCAGTCAATGAGCGAGCGCAAGGAATAGGACCATAAAAATAATCCGCATGCGTTGTCCCATAAAAAGGAATATCACGGCCAGCCTGCGCCCAACCAACTGCCTCTGTCGAATGAGTGTGGACAACCGCACCGATTTCAGGCCAAGCCTTATAGAGGGCTACATGGGTTGCAAGGTCAGAAGAAGGGTTGAGAGTACCCTCAACAACATTTCCGTCCAGATCTGTCACTACCATATTCTCAGGACTTAACTTGTCATAATCCACACCCGATGGTTTAATGACAATCCGTTCCAATTCACGACAGACCTCTGAAACATTTCCCCACGTAAACTTAACCAAACCATGCTTAGGTAGAGCAATATTTGCTTCATAAACTCGCTGACGCATTTCTTCTAATGATTTTGGCATACTAACGTAACCCCGCTTTCTCCATCAATGGGTAAAGAAAATCTTGTGCTTCTTTAATAGCTGCACGCGTTTCTTCCACCGTTGCACAATTTTCAGACCACATTTCGATTAAAAACGGCCCTTGGTAATTGGTTTTCTTTAAAACAGCAAAGGTGTTTTCCCAATCAACACAGCCTTGACCAAATGGCACATCACGAAACTGCCCCTTAGAAGTCTCAGTCACCGCATAAGTATCCTTCAGATGAAGCGCCGCAATCGCTTTGTGACCAACGACAAATTCACTATATAGGTCATTATGCCAAGCAGAAAGATTTCCCGTATCTGGATAGACAAAAAGATAAGGGGAGTTGACTTCTTTTGCAATTGCCAAGTATTTTTCAATACTATTGATAAATGGATCATCCATGATTTCAATCGCTAGCATGACCTGAGCCTGTTCTGCCCAATCACAAGCCTGACGTAAATTTCTCAAAAACCGCTCACGGGTTTCTGGTGATTTTTCTTCATAATACACATCATAGCCTGCCAGTTGAATGACCCGTACACCCAAATCCTGTGCTAATTCAATACATTTTTTCATGGTTTCAAGTGACTTGGCTTCAAGGACAGGATCGTTTGACCCCAGCGGATAGCGACGATGACCTGAAAAGCAGATTGTCGGAATGCGGATGCCTGTTTGATAAATTGCCTGAACAAGCTCCAAACGTTCCTCCTTGGTCCAATCAAGACGAGCCAAGCGGGCATCACTTTCATCTACTGACATCTCTACAAAATCAAAGCCGAGGTCTTTTGCAAACGCTAAGCGCTCTAGCCAACTAAAGTGTTTAGGCGTCGCCTTTTCATAAATTCCAATCGGTCTAGCCATAGTCTACCCCCAAATACGGCGGATTTCATCTTTAAAGGCACGTGCTGCAGCGGCTGGATTCTCTGCCTCTGTAATCCCTCGACCGGCGATAAAGGTAAAGACATCCACTCCCTCAAAAAGTTTCAAGGTATCAACGTCAAGTCCTCCTGTGACGGACACACGAAAGCCCATATCAATCAATTTTTTCACCTTGGTCAAATCCTTTTCACCCCATGTTTCCCCTGCAAGAAGGGCATCACGCGATTGGTGGTAAATAGCTTGAGAAATCCCAGCATCAAGCCACATTTGAGCCTGATCATAGGTCCAATCACCATACAGTTCCACTTGGATTTCACCTTTATCACCACGAACTTCTTGAATGGCTTTCAAGGCTGCTTTCATGGTTGGAATGGTCGCTGAGCAAATACAAGTCATCCAATCTGCACCGCGTACGGCATTGTTTTTGGCAACGGTACCACCTGCATCTGCACATTTGGTATCTGCCACGATGATTTTATCAGGAAAAAGGCTCCGAAGCACTTCAACCAGTTCACTACCGACTTGTAGTAAACAAACTGTCCCTGCCTCAATCACATCTACCTCATGGCCAACAGACACGGCTGCCTTAATCGCCCCCTGCAAATCTGAATGATCTAGAGCAACTTGTAAATTTGGAATATGTTTTGTCATACGAATCTCTTTTCTATGTTTTTGTTTTGTTTTTTCTACAGTTATTCCTCTTCATTTTAAGGCGAATTCATAACGCTATAAAATAAAAAGTTCAGAACTTGATTCAGCTTCCATTTCAATTCGAGCTAATAACTCATATCATGATTCAAGGTCAAGTCCTTCAAGATATGGGCTATTCTTGGACTCTTCCACCATTGCAAGAACTTCTGCTTCTGACTGGCAAGAAACCAAACGCTCGATTGAATTTTCTAACTCAAAGAGAGCAATAATTTGCGGAATAGCAACAGAAGTATGAATCGCAGAGCTTGTCGCAGCAAGTGTCAACAGCACACTCACTTCTTTTCCATCTGGAAAAACGACTGGCTTTGTCAAGGTGATAAAGGCAAACGCATCACGCATCACACCTGCTTCTGGACGTGCATGGGGCATCGCCATGCCTGGCATCAAGATATAGTAAGGACCGTATTCCTTTGTCGAATCAATGATTGCGTGGTAATATTCCTCTTTAACTGCTCCACTTTCAATCAATGGTTCAACAGCCAAGCGCACTGCTTCTTCCCAATTTTCTGCTGTCAAGCCTAGACGGATAGAATTATTTTCTGTAAAGGCTTTTTTCAAATTCATTTGATCTTCCCCTTCTTTTTCTATGAAAGAAGCTGGAATCACCCTCCCAGCCTCTTTAAAACGCAATCGTCTACTCCAATAGGATTATAGAACTTCCTGTAATTTTGTTTTAATCTCATTATCATCCATGAGATTGTCTAGTCCCACTAATTTTCCTTTAGTGCGCCCTTCCAATTCATTAATCAAATGAACTGAGGCAATCACAATGTCATAACCAGCTGCAAGACCTTTTGCTTCGCCAACACTACATGAATTGACCGTAAAATCACTTTGACCAAGATTACGCAGAGCATTTTCTACTTTCATCTTAATTACCATAGATGAACCCATGCCATTTCCACAGGCTGTTAGTACTTTCACCATATTCTTTTCCTTTCATTTATACCAATGGGAAACTCCCACTCGTATAAATCCTTTCTGTCATTCTATTTTAGATTTATTTTCTACTTAGTCACCAACATCAAAAGGTGACCGTTGAGGAATATCTTTATTCTTGAGCTTCCCCACGATAGTAAGCCTCTTTGTCTTTTGCTTTAGCAAATTGGAGTTGTGGAATAGCAAGGAAGAACAAACATACCAAGACATAACCAATAATACCAAGATATTTGAAGAGATAGCCAAATCCTAGCCATGGGAATTCAAAGTCGATATTACCATGGTAACCGCCATAAGCTGCCAAATCAAGTAGGGCAACACAGGCAGCACCGAGAGCCACTTGAAGCACACCTGAGATAAAGGATAGGATAACTGCTGCTTTCCAGCCTCCTCGCTTATCTGCATAAACCGCAATCGCCGCATTGTCAAAGAATACTGGGACGAAACCGGTGATAATCAAAACTGGATTTTTAAAGACAATTAAGAGAACAATCGTGATAAGTTGTCCAATCAAACCAAAAGCAAACCCTGACAACACCGCATTTGGAGAACCAAATCCATAAGAAGCCGCAACGTCCACTGCTGGGAATGACCCTGGAAGGAGTTTGCTTGAAATCCCTTGGAAGGCATTGGTCAATTCTGTTACGAACATCCGCACCCCTTGCATCAAGATAAAGAGGTAAACAGAGAAGGTAAAGGCTGTTTGGATAATATACATGTAGAAATCTTGTTTAGCTGGATTAAATGGTGCACCTGAGGTAATAACTTCCTTGTTAGACATGACATCTGGACCCAAGACTAAGAGAATCGCACCAAAGAAGACGAGCATCAAAGTTGCAGAGGCAACAACTGTATCATGGAAGATAGACAAGAATTTTGGCAATTTCAAGTTATCCAAGTTTTCTTCTTTATTACCAAGTTTTCCAGCAACTTTATCCACAAACCAAATCGCAAATTGTTGTTGGTGACCGATAGCAAATCCTCCACCACCTGTCAAGCGTTGCGTTGCTTCAACCGTCATATTTGAACTGACTGCCCAGTAAAGACCACAGATGACACCGATTGCCGTAATGCCATACCCATTTCTCAACTGAGGAATGAGGAAAAGCACCATAAGCGAGATAGTCGCTGCCTGTTGCACCATGATATGACCAGTGATAAACAAGGTCCGAACCTTCGTGATCTTACGAAAAGCAACAAGCAAGATGTTCACTCCGAAACCAATCAATAAAGCTGTTGTTGCTGCTTT
This sequence comes from Streptococcus marmotae, assembly GCF_001623565.1. Taxonomy (NCBI): domain Bacteria; kingdom Bacillati; phylum Bacillota; class Bacilli; order Lactobacillales; family Streptococcaceae; genus Streptococcus; species Streptococcus marmotae. Next base: position 626,722 of record NZ_CP015196.1, read on the forward strand.
GACAAAGTCAGGAAACATTTCTTGAATCTTAGTATTAGCTGCCGCCAAGCCAAAGTAAGGGTCAATAACGGCCGCACCAATATTGAATTTGAAATTAAGAGCCGCAAGGATTGGCCGGAAGGTTGTCACCAAGCCCCCTGCTGCTACGTTCAAAATCATATACCCTACGGTTGCTTTCACAAAACCTGAAAATACTTCATGCCCCGGCTTTTTCAAGAGAGCATATCCTAAAAGGACTAAGAGTCCGACAAAGAAGGCTGGATTCTGCAAAATATTTTGCGAGAACCAATTGAGAATGTTTTTCAAAATCTCCATTCTATTTACCCCATTTCTTTTTGTTTTTTGTTTTCCTAGTTTCATTATAGAACTTGTAAACGCATACAAAAAGACCAAATAAAACACAGGCTTGTGTTCACATTTGGACTGTATTTTTTATTTATGAAAGAAAAATAATGAGACTGAGACAACAGTGTCTAGCCTTGCTTCTTTTATAGCTTTAACCATTTGACTTCTATCAATAATCAGGGGAGTGACGATTGATACTTGAGCCTAGTAATCCGAAACCGAGGATAGTTTGGTTTGTAAAATATTGATAAATCAACATTCTAGTAGAAGAGAGGCTAGCGAGCATTTCTTCGCTAGCTCTATTTCCAACCTTTCGCAATTCTTAATTGCAAGGAGCGAGCTACGCTCGTTCTATTTCCAGCCTTTCACAATTCTCAATTGTGAAAGCTAGTCAACTTGCGGGGGTGGGAGTAGTGGATTCGTTTAGCCCGAACCTAAAAATAAAGGAGTGAGGACAATCGATTTCTTCAGAATCACGATTGAGTCCCACTCCCACTAAAGAAAGTTTGAATTATAATCGAGCGTTCAATTCTGCTCCAAGTTCTTCAAAGCCTGGTTTACCAAGAAGAGCAAACATGTTTTTCTTGTAGGCTTCTACCCCTGGTTGGTCAAATGGATTTACACCATTGAGGTAACCTGAAAGGGCAATCGCAAGTTCAAAGAAGTAGATTGTGTAGCCAAGTGTAAACGCATCTTGTTGTGGAAGCGTCACAAACATATTTGGCACGCCACCGTCTGTATGGGCAAGAAGAACACCGTCTGTTGCTTTTTTGTTGACAAAGTCAACATCTTTTCCTTGAAGGTAGCCAAGACCATCCAAATCTTCTGCCATTTCTGGAATCAAGATATTTTTTCTTGGTTTGTCAACACGAATCACTGTTTCAAAGAGATTACGGTAGCCTTCTTGGATAAATTGACCCAGCGAGTGCAAGTCAGTTGAGAAGTTAGCTGACGTTGGATAAATCCCTTTTTGGTCTTTCCCTTCTGATTCACCAGCCAATTGTTTCCACCATTCGCTAAAGTATTGAAGAGAAGGTTCATAGTTGGCCAAGATTTCAGTCACATAGCCTTTTCTGTAAAGGATGTTACGCACAACTGCATATTGGTAAGCTTCATTTTCTGCAATCTTATCAGAAGCGTAGTCCTTACGAGCTGCATTTGCACCTTCCATAAGAGCTGTAATATCCGCTCCTGAAGCTGCAATTGGAAGCAAACCTACAGCTGTTAAGACAGAGAAACGCCCGCCAACATTATCTGGAACAACAAATGTTTCCCAACCATTTGCGTCAGCTTCTACTTTGACTGCCCCACGCTCACGGTCAGTTGTTGCATAAATCCGTTTGTTAGCTTCTTCTTGACCGTATTTGTTCACGAGCAATTCTTTGAAGACACGGAAGGCAATCGCTGGCTCAGTCGTCGTACCTGATTTTGAGATAACATTCACTGAGAAATCTTTATCTGCCACATAGTCTACCAAATCAGCCAAGTAGCTAGATGAAATTGAATTTCCTGCGTACAAGATTTGTGGCGCTTTGCGCTCATCTTTTGTTTGCAAGTTGACAAAAGAAGTGTTCAAGAAATCAATCGCAGCTTTTGCACCGAGGTAAGAACCACCGATTCCGATTACAACCAAAACATCGCTATCTGACTGGATTTTTGCAGCTGCTTCTTTAATACGAGCAAATTCTTCCTTGTCATAGTTTTCTGGTAAATCAAGCCAGCCAAGCATTTCAGCTCCTGCTCCAGTACCATTACGCAAGTCTGCATCAAGTGCAGTTACTTGGCTTTGTAAAAAGTCGATTTCCGTTGGAGCAACGAATTGTCCTAGAACTTTTGAATAATCAAATTGGATATGTGCCATTGTAAATCCTCCATTTTTTCTACATACCTAATGATAACGCTTTATCGGGAATTTTTCAAGGAAATTCTTGATTTTCATTCATTTTCATAAAATGTAACTTATATTTTCTAAAAATATGAAAAGCGAAGTCCTCCTCATTCTGTTAAAAACAGAAAAGAGCACACACCTGACATCGCTTAGGGCTGCTGGATTCCTCCCCTGACCCACTTCACGCACAAGTGTTGCTCCACTTATTATTATACCATAAATTTGAAATCGTGCAACTATTTTCAATCGTCCGTCAGGACAAACGCATGAAAAATTGCACCTATCCTAATTTTTGATAAGTGCCATTTTTAAAACCATTTCATAACTTTTTGAAGGAAATAGTAAATTTTCTCTCATTAACAACTTAAGTATACTATAATTTTTCTAAATACTAACACCAACAATTGAAAATAGGATTTATGAAAACTATGCTTTCTTCATGAGTTTGTCGTGATCGACCGTATATTCTTGAAACTGCTGAAGCTGCTTAAGAGCTTTCTTTTTCTCACGTCCTTGACGGAAAAACGCCTGCATCATCTTAGCGCACTCATCTTCTAAAACACCTGTTTCGACGGCAACACGATGATTCAGACGCTCGTCTTGCAAAATATCATAGAGGCTGCCTGCGGCACCAAATTTCTGATTCGGCGCACCATAGATGACCTGCGGAATCCGTGCGAGGCCAATCGCACCACTACACATGACACAGGGCTCAATGGTCACAAAGAGTGTTGTATCGAGCAAACGCCAATTTTTTTCTTGCCGATTGGCTTCTTGAATAGCCATAATCTCTGCATGTAAGATTGCCTGATTTCGCTCCTCACGCGCATTGTGCCCTCTACCGATAATGGCCCCGTCTTTGACAATGACACATCCAATCGGAATCTCGTCTTTTGCTAAGGAACGCTCTGCTTCTTTCAAAGCCTCCCGCATGAAATACTCTTTTTCTTCTTGACTATAGCTGTTTTTGATGTCCATGTCTGTATTATACTAAAATTAACCCTAATAATCTTTCGTGAACTTCCAAAATAGTAAAACCACACCAAATAATACTGTCAAGATGTTAAACGCAATCCCCATAACAACAATGTTTTGATACACTAAAGGAAGCGCCATAAATAGAATACCAAACAAGGCATAACTCGTCCGTATCATGCTGGAAATCCCTGCTAAACTCTCTGGTTTATAAGAATGAATAACCAATTTTTCAAAAAAGTTTCCTGAAATACCTATGATAACAAACGCAATAAAATAAAGGCTTAATTTTATCAGCGGAGCATTTAATATAAAAACTCCCAGCAAACATAAACCGGATAGAATGTAGTCAATACAGAAAAAATTTGTCGGCAACATTTTTATATACGGAGCTATCATAGCTCCACAAAAATCCGCTCCTTTTTGAACTGCCAGAACCAAGCCAAGCCATTTAATATCTACATCAATTAAAATTAAATATAATGGTAGCAAGGTTAATAAAAGATCCGTCGCTCCACTTAGAAAAGCCTCACACAGTATAACAAAAGATGTTTTTTTAGCGGAGAAAAACCCTCTAAATGTATCCGATAAAGAAGCGAGATAAGCACCATCTTCTTCTTCTGTCTCAACAGGTGTTTTCATCAAATTTAGTTTATAAATAAAAAATAGTCCCGAAATAAAAATTGGAACACTCAATTTTAACACAAATTGGTATGAAACAATGCCTAGTAAAACAGAGGCAACAAAATTCGAGATAATATCTAAAACATTTCCAGCTAGATACTGGATATCAATTGATTTGTCAATCAACTCATCCTGATATTCTAATGCAATCGGAACGATACTTAGCTGAAGCGCACTGACAATTGTATTTACCGTATGAAACAAGATATTCAACAGATACACATAAATCAGTCTAAGCCTATACTGAAAAACAACAATCCGAAAGTTCTAAAATGAAGTTAGCCACTCAATGGTATGAAAAAACATCTCAGAGAGATATAATTGTAATCACCACAACAACAATTAGAAAGATTCTGAGATGCAAAACTATTATACACCAAAAAGGAAACAGTTGACACTAGCTGAGCGTAGAATGATTGAACGTTGGCTTCAAGAAGGGTTCTCAAATCGTGAAATCGCTAGGAGATTGGCTAAAGCTCCTCAAACTATTCACAACGAAGTCAAACGTGGTCAGGTTAGACAACAAGTGCGTAAAGGAAAATTTGAAATAATCTACTCAGCTGACTTCGCTCAAGAAGCCTATCAAAACAATCGTAAACATTCTGTGAAGCAGGCTTCCCTAACCAAGGAACTCAAAGAAAAGATTCTGCACTACATCAAACAGAAATACTCTCCTGAGATGATGGTAAAAGCAAAAGGGATACCTGTCTCCGTCTCCACCATTTACTACTGGATTCATCATGGACACTTAGGATTGACCAAGGATGACATGCTCTATCCTCGAAAAGAGAAAACGAAGAAAAAGCAAGCGAGTCCCAACTTTAAGCCGGCTGGAAAATCGATTGAGGAACGGCCTGAAAGCATTAATCAGCGTGAGAATGTTGGTGATGTTGAAATTGATACGGTTATTCAAACACGGGCAAAAAACGAGTGCCTGTTGACTCTAACTGATAGAAAGAGTCGTTATCAAATCATCCGACTTATTCCCGATAAGTCCGCGTCTTCAGTCAATCAAGCTCTGAAAATGATCCTCAGAGAGTATCAAATTAACTCAATCACAGCTGATAACGGGCCTGAATTCAGTCGTTTGGCAGATGTCTTTGATCCTGAGAACATTTATTATGCCCATCCTTATTCCTCTTGGGAGAGAGGAACTAATGAGAATCATAATAGACTCATCAGGCGTTGGTTGCCTAAGGGAAGCAAAAATGCGACGCAACAACAAGTCGCATTTATTGAAAACTGGATTAACAACTATCCAAAGAAGATATTGGGTTACAAATCTCCTAGAGAATTTTTACAGACTGGCTAACTTGAACTTGAAATTTAGCGAAAAACAACAATCAACATCACAACACTAATGATATGGAGTAGTTGTATCCAAAATAAAGCTCTTTTTTTATCACGTATCCGATCAATTAAATGGCCATAGGAAAATGATAGTACAGAAGGGAGCATTCCAAGTAAAGTGAAGAGAGAAATTGCACCAGCATCAATTTGATACAATTGAACTAACGCTACTGTAATAGCTACAGAATAAAAACTATCTGCAATATTCAGAGTCGCTTTTTCATAAATTAAATTATAAAAGTTTTTGGTGTAACGATGCATTTTTGATAAGATCAAATCGGTGTACCTCCCATATGATTTCCGTTCATAACAGTTCTCCTTTCCATTTATATCGAATCTTCTGAATTGACAGAAAACTCTGTATTCATTATATCAAAGAGTTAGTAGAAAACTTAAAAATCGCAAATATGAGATTTTTAGGCCTTTAAATAGCATATTTTCCATTCATCGGTTTTCAATAATTTTTAAGGTATACTTTTAACTGGAGGTGAGATTTGACATGAATAAAACAAAACTATGCACTCTCGCAATGGTACTATTCGATATTATTATTGTGATTCCCTATATCAACATTTGATAATAATCCAACTTGAAGCGTAACAGGGCTACTAGCGACTCTTCTCCGATATCTTCAAGAGATTGAATAAACTGTTCAATCTCTTTTTTATTCCTGCCATCAGTCTGCAAAAACGTTTCAACATACAGAAGGAACTTTAAAATCATTCTCTCAAATACATCATACGGCTCTAACATTTTTTCTAATGCCGTTTTAAAAAGCAAAATATACTCATATTTTTTTCGTTCAATGACCTCTGCTATCAAATTTAACAACCCTTGTTTCAAGTATAGTTTATTATGTAACAACATTTGAAAAGCCTCTGCTTTTTCCAACAGTTCTATACCAAGAAATATCAAATCTTGGTCGTTCAACAACGGCATCGTATTAAAAAAAATATATAACTCAAACCAAGTCCAAGACTCGATTGAATATAAATACTCCGTGACAAAATCCTTATCCTTTTGCGATAGTACGCATTGCTTATCAAGAGAGTATAAGGCATTCTTAACCACAATACTATTTAAACGATTGTAGCGAGAAGATTCCTCCTTCACCCGTAGCTCTCGTAATAATCTTGCTAACTCCTGTCCATCTTGCTTGATATGTGCTGTAGAGATTCTTTCTGCCAATTCTATATGTTCCGATTCATGATAATTGTTCAATCGATAGGCAAACTCCGAAAAGGTCATGTTTATCCCTTCAATCGCCAACAAGAGACGGTCAACAGACAACATGGATTGCCCTAGTTCAAACTTGGACAATTGCGAAGCCGTCAAGGAACCTCTTGCAACTTCTTTTTGCTTGACACCACGGGCAATACGTAATTCGCGGTAAAATTCTCCCAATTCCTTTTTTTCAATCACAACCTTGCTCCTATATATCTGTTTTTACCATTGTATCATATTTTCAGAAAACATCCTGTAAAAAACCGCCCTGCATAGCAAGGCGATTCTGTGTTCTATTTGACAACGATATTGACTAATTTATTTGGTACAGCAATGACTTTTACGATGTCCTTGCCAGCAATTTCTGCTTGGATTTTTTCATCTGCTAGAGCTGCTGCTTCTAATTCCTCACGAGAGAGGTCTTTAGCAACCACTAATTTGGCACGAACCTTGCCTTTAATTTGGACAACGATTTCAATCTCATCTTCCACTAGGAAGGCCTCGTCATAAACTGGCCATGGCACGTAGGAAATCCCCTCATTGGAGCCAGTTAAAATTTGCCACAGTTCCTCTGCCAAATGCGGTGCAAATGGAGCGATTAATTGAACAAAGCCTTTTGCATAGTCCACATAGAGTGTTTCTTCTTTGTTGGCACTATTGACAAAAATCATGAGTTGAGCAATCGCCGTATTAAACTTGAGAGTCTCAATCTGCTCTGTTACAGCTTTCACCGTTTCATGGTAAACCTTGTCCAAGTTGCCATTATTTTCTGCTACAATAGCTTTTGAAGTTAGCAGGCGGTAGACACGGTCAAGGAATTTCCGACTACCTTCTAAACCTTCTTCACTCCAAGCAATCGAAGCGTCAAGCGGTCCCATAAACATTTCATAGACACGAAGGGTATCAGCTCCATATTGTGCCACTACATCATCTGGATTGACAACGTTTTTGAGGGATTTCGACATCTTGGCAGGAGCTTGTTCTAACTCTTCTCCTGTTTCGATGTTGAAGAATGAACCGTCCCGTTTTTCCACCTTATCAGTCGCCACAAGAGCTCCACGACCATCTCGGTAGCTTGTTCCTAAAATCATCCCTTGGTTAAAGAGCTTTTGGAACGGCTCCTTGGTTGGTACGACACCAAGGTCATAGAGGAATTTATGCCAAAAACGTGCGTAGAGGAGGTGAAGCACTGCATGCTCTGCACCACCAATGTAGATATCCACTGGCAACCAAGCCTTCAGCAAGTCTTCATCTGCCAGTTTTTCTGTATTGTGCGGATCAATGTAGCGGAGGTAATACCAGCTTGAACCTGCCCATTGCGGCATGGTATTGGTCTCACGACGGCCTTTAACACCATCTTCACGTACTACTTCAAGCCAATCTGTCAAGTTAGCAAGTGGACTTTCTCCTGTACCAGACGGCTTAATGTCGCTTGTTTTTGGCAAGACAAGTGGCAAGTCACTTTCTGGAACAGCTGTTGACGTTCCATCTTCCCAATGAATAATTGGAATTGGCTCTCCCCAATACCGTTGACGGCTAAAGAGCCAGTCCCGCAAGCGATAGGTCACTTTTTCCTCACCAACACCTGCTTCTTCTAGCCAAGAGATGATTTTTTCAATCGCTTCTGCCTTGTTCAATCCATTCAGAAAATCAGAATTGATGTGTAGACCGTCTTCTGTATAGGCAGCTTCTGTGACATCACCACCTTCGATAACCGCTACAATTGGCAAGCCAAAGGTTTTGGCAAATTCCCAGTCACGACTATCATGCGCAGGTACTGCCATCACCGCACCTGTCCCATAGCTCGCTAGCACATAGTCCGCAATCCAGATTGGAATTTCTTGACCATTGACTGGATTGATCGCATAGGCACCTGTCCAGACACCTGTTTTTTCCTTGGCAAGATCCGTCCGAGCAAGGTCTGATTTGAGACTGGCTTGGTGCTTGTAGTCTGCAACGACTTGAGCCTGTTCAGCTGTCGTAATCAAGTCCACCAATTCATGCTCAGGTGCAAGAACTGCAAAGGTTGCACCAAAAAGGGTATCCGGACGTGTGGTAAAGACAGTAAAAGTCTGATCCGTACCTTTAATAGTAAAGGTGACATTTGCTCCTGTTGATTTTCCTATCCAGTTGCGTTGCATATCCTTGATAGACTCTGGCCAGTCCAAATCTTCCAAGTCCGTCAAAAGGCGCTCTGCATAGGCTGTAATTTTTAGCATCCATTGGCGCATGGGTTTTCGAACGACAGGATATCCTCCACGCTCAGAAGTCCCATCAGGCAAGACTTCTTCATTGGCAATAGCTGTTCCCAACTCTTCAACCCAGTTAACAGGCACTTCAGCCTCGTAAGCCAAGCCTTTTTCGTACAATTTCGTGAAAATCCATTGTGTCCACTTGTAATAATTTGGATCTGTCGTATTGACCTCACGATCCCAATCGTAGGAAAAGCCAAGCGCATTGATTTGGCGTTTGAAATTGGCAATATTTTGTGCCGTAAATTCTGCTGGGTCATTTCCTGTATCCATAGCATATTGCTCAGCAGGTAAACCGAAAGCGTCCCACCCCATTGGGTGAAGAACATTGTAGCCTTGGGCACGCTTATAGCGGCTTAAAATATCTGTTGCTGTATAGCCTTCTGGGTGACCAACGTGAAGACCAGCCCCACTAGGATACGGAAACATATCAAGGGCATAAAAATTTGGTTTTTCTTTATCTGTACCTGTCTTAAAGGTATGGTGTTCTGCCCAGTATTTTTGCCATTTCGGCTCAATCGCTCCATGATTGTAAAAACTCATAGCTATTTCTCTCCAATTTTGTATGATATTCCTATTATACCATTTTGTAAGATATTTGCGATAGAAGACGAGATAGAAAATTCAGGATTTTCTTGATTTCTCGTATTGAAAGCGATATACTAAAGAAAAAAAGTGTACTACTGTAAAGTTGCCAGACCGCGTTGACTACTATCCCCTCTCACCGACATCTCAACCTTTACTTTTCTAGCCAGTAGCTACTTTTAAAAGCCAAGGAGACTATCACTATGAGAAAAGAACTATTTTACTATTGGGAACATTTCTGCCTGCTAAACGCCTTGTTATGTGGAGCTCTTGCCCTAACCATGCTCATCTTTCCACATATACAGCCAACTTTGCATTTCTCGCATTTCGGTAATTTCTTTACTTTTCCGCTAGTTCTCAACCGCAAAATGAAATCCAAGCTCCGCTATCGTCTCTTCATCGCTATCAGCCTGATGTTCATTTTAGAGCCAATTTGGAACACAATCTCAGCAGAACCCATTCATCCAACACCGCTCTTCTACTTCCTAGCCAGTCTCGCATTGAGCTTACTTGCTCTGGGAAATTATCTCTATCTAAAACGAAGCTAGGCAAATAGTAAAAACGCATACAATCAGTGTCTTCTAGAACTTGATTGTATGCATTTTTGCTATTTAAAGATGTTTTTACCAAATCACCACGCGGTCTTCTGGTTTACGCCACATGCCGTCTTCTTCTGTCACTCCAAAGGTTTCAAAGAATTCTGCGAAGTTTGGTACTTGGAGATTGACACGCAATTTAGCAGGTCCGTGAACATCAACACTTGCCAACAACTGCATATACTCTGTCCGTGCCTTCATACGCCAGATGCGTCCCCAGTTGGTGAAGAATTCTTCTGCTGAGAAATCCTCATCACGTTTTGCAGCCTCAAGTGCTGCGGCAAGTCCGCCCAGGTCTGCCACGTTTTCAGAGACGGTCAATTTTCCGTTAACCTTAGCCCCATAAGAATCTTGTCCCTCAAAAAGATCGATGACTTTTTGCGTTTTTTCTTTGAAGGCTGCATAGTCTTCCTCCGTCCACCAGTTTTTCAAACTACCATTTTCATCAAAGGAAGCCCCATTGGTATCAAAAGCATGCGAAATTTCGTGAGCAATCACTGCACCAATTCCCCCATAGTTTTCAGAGGACGTTTGCTCCAATGAATAGAAGGGTGCTTGTAAAATGGCTGCTGGAAAGACGATTTTGTTTTGCTGTGGATTATAATAAGCGTTGACCATGTGGGCTGGCATGCCCCATTCACTATCGTCCACAGGCTGATTCCATTTGCTCCATGAATGCTTAATCGACAATTCTTTCAAAAACTGGGCATTTTCAAGGAGAGAAAGATTCTCATCAATGACCTTGTCATAATATCGCTCTGGCAATTTCTCAGGGTAACCGATATAGGGCTTAATGACCCCAAGTTTGACAATAGCTTGCTGTTTGGTTTCTTCTGTTAACCAATCATTGGCTGCCAAGCGCTCTTTATAAACCTCAATCATGGTAGCAACCTTGTGCTCCACATCAGCTTTGGCTGCTGGTGAGAATTTTTCGCCCGCATACCATAAGCCCAAGGCTTGGTCAAATGGGGCTTGAGCCAAGTAAAAGGCAGCTTTTTCCTTATTTTGTGCCTCTGGTGTACCTGATAATGCCCGCCCATAAGCTCCTGACAGGACCCTGATTTCATCTGTCACGTAAGCTGTCACCGAACCAACTGCATTGACAAGCAAGCTCGCTTTTAAATATTCCCAATTCTCTTCGCAGTAAAAGTCCTTGGCAACTTCCCAGAAACGAGGATTTTCCACAATAATCTTGTCTGGGACTTGACCAATGACCTGCCTAAAGAAACTGTCTAACGGAAGCGTTGGAACAAGTGCTGCAAAATCCGCAAATGCATAAGGATGATAGAGCTTGAAATACTCCGCCTTGTCTTCATTTGACAGAACGATTTTTGCCACACGCGCATCGAACTCTTCCACTTTATCCAGTAAATCCGTAATTTCTTCATCTGAAAAGTCAAATTTGCGAAGCACATCTGTCTCTGATTGACGCCAAAGAGCCAATAATTCTGCTTTTTGTGGGTGATCTTCTGCATAGTAGGTCGTATCTGGTAAGATTGTGCCTGGCTCACCTGCCCATAGGACATTAGTCTTAGCATCCATGAAGTCAGGTGCAATGCCAAACGGTAGAGCATTTGGTTTTCCAGCCAATTCAAATACCGCCATTTTTTCCACAAAGTCTGCAAAAGACTGGAGATTTTTGTACTCTTCAATTAAGGGAAGGGCTGGAGTAATTCCAAGTGCTTCTCTTTTTTCATGGTCTGCTGCTAAGCGGTGGTATTTGATAAAGTTTTGAAGCACGCTGTCTTCAGGCACTTCTTCACCTTTTAACCACTTGGCTGTTGTTGACAGCATCAAGTCCTCAATCTCATCATGCAAATCGATAAAACCACCTGTTACAGGCTTGTCATTCGGAATAACAGCTGTTTCTGCCCAACTACCATTAATCGCTTCATAAAAATCATCTTGTAACCGTACCATATGTTACCTCTTTTCTTTTTTCTATCTATTATGATAGCAGAAAGCGAAAAAAATTGCAGACATTTTACCAAATTTGCACCAAAAAGCAGAAAATGCTTACATCCCTTCCTTTCTGGCTGTTGAAATTGAAAAAAATGTTATTTTTCTTAAAAATTAACTTGACTTAATTTTTAAATTAAGGTATATTAAAAAATATACGAGGTATGAATGATGATCGAAATAGAACAACTCAGTGTCCGCTACCGTCAGGTGCTAGCGCTGGACACAATCAATTTACGGATCCAAGGTCCGACTATTACAGGAATTTTAGGGCCAAATGGAGCGGGGAAATCAACTTTATTAAAGGCCATGCTCCATATTATTGACCATGACGGAAAAACCATTCTAAACGGCAAGGATATTCGGAAACAACGTGGCAAAATTGCCTACGTTGAGCAGAAAGCTGCGATTGACTTTACCTTTCCGATTACCGTCAAAGAATGTGTATCACTAGGTCTTTATCCTAAAATTACATTTTTTGAACGCCTGAAAGCAAGCCACTGGAAAAAGGTCGAAACAGCTCTTGATTTAGTTGGCTTAAAAGAGTACGCTGACCGTCAAATTAGCGAGCTTTCTGGGGGACAATTCCAACGCGTTCTCATCGCACGTTGCTTAGTACAGGAAGCAGATTACATCTTTCTAGATGAACCCTTCGTAGGAATTGATTCTGTCAGTGAAGAAATTATTATGAAAACGCTTCAACGACTCAAGGCAGAAGGAAAAACCATTCTGATTGTCCACCATGACTTGGACAAGGTCAAACACTATTTTGACCATGTGCTTCTTCTAAACCGTAAACTCATTGCCTTTGGAGAAACAGAGACTACCTTCACCAAAAAGAATCTCCAAGTAGCCTATGGCAATCATGTGATACTAATGGAGGACGAGGCAAAATGATTCAAGAATTTATCGATGGCTTGCATAGCTTTCACTTTCTGCAAAATGCGATGATAACAGCCATTGTCATTGGTATTGTCGCTGGAGCTGTTGGCTGTTTTATTATCTTACGGGGCTTGTCGCTCATGGGAGATGCGATTTCTCATGCCGTTTTACCAGGCGTTGCCCTTTCTTATATCTTAGGCATTAACTTTTTCATCGGTGCGATAGCCTTTGGCCTTCTCGCATCGGTCATGATTACGTATATCAAGGGAAATAGTATTATCAAGAGCGATACCGCTATCGGGATTACCTTCTCAGCCTTTTTGGCTCTAGGAGTCATTCTCATCGGTGTCGCCAATAGCTCGACTGATTTATTCCATATTTTATTTGGAAATATCTTGGCCGTACAAGATGTGGATAAATGGATTACAATTGGCGTTGCCATTGTCGTTCTTCTAATCATTCTCATCTTCTTTAAGCCGCTCTTGATAACCTCTTTTGACCCCTTGCTTGCAAAATCCATGGGCATGCCTGTTAATGCATACCATTATTTGCTCATGATTTTGCTGACCTTGGTTTCGGTCACAGCCATGCAAAGTGTCGGAACCATTCTCATTGTCGCCATGCTGATTACCCCAGCCGCTACTGCCTATCTCTATGCAAATAGTCTTAAAACCATGATTTTCCTATCCTCCACCTTGGGAGCTCTTGCTTCAATCGTCGGACTCTTTATCGGATATAGTTTTAATATTGCTGCAGGTTCCAGTATCGTGCTGACTTCAGCCACTTTCTTTTTGATAAGCTTTCTCTTTGCCCCAAAACAGGGAATCTTGATACGCTACATCAAAAAGTCGTCTCATTCATAAGGAGAACAGAATGAAAAAACTCTCTATCTTAGCCCTTGCAGTCTTTGCAATCTTTGGGCTTGCAGCTTGCTCAAGCAGTAGCAACAAAACAGCTGAACACGGCAAATTAAAGGTTGTCACTACTAATTCTATCATTGCCGATATGACCAAAAATATCGCAGGGGATAAAATTGATTTGCACAGTATCGTACCTGTCGGGCAAGACCCACACGAATACGAACCCTTGCCTGAAGATGTGAAAAAGACATCTCAAGCAGACCTTATTTTCTATAACGGGATTAACCTTGAAACCGGTGGAAATGCTTGGTTCACAAAATTAGTCCAAAATGCTAAGAAAACAGAAAACAAAGATTATTTTGCTGTGAGCGATGGCATTGAAGTCATCTACCTTGAAGGACAAAATGAAAAAGGCAAGGAAGACCCACATGCTTGGCTGAACCTAGAAAACGGGATGATGTATGCCCAAAACATTGCCAAACAATTGATTGCCAAAGACCCTGACAACAAGGAAACCTACGAGAAAAACTTAGCTACCTATCTTGAAAAACTCAGCACCCTCGACAAGGAAGCCAAAGAAAAGTTCAACAACATTCCTGCTGAAAAGAAAATGATTGTCACTAGTGAAGGTTGTTTCAAATACTTCTCTAAAGCTTACCAAGTCCCATCTGCTTACATTTGGGAAATCAATACAGAAGAAGAAGGCACTCCTGACCAAATCAAGAGTTTAGTAGAAAAACTACGCCAAACTAAGGTTTCTTCCCTCTTTGTTGAAAGCAGTGTTGACGATCGTCCAATGAAAACTGTCTCAAAAGATACTAATATCCCGATTTATGAAAAAATCTTCACAGACTCTATCGCTGAAGAAGGGGAAGAAGGCGACAGCTACTATGCCATGATGAAATGGAATTTGGACAAAATCGCAGAAGGCTTAGCAAAATAGTTTATCCAGTGTGATTTTACGGGTGATTGGTCTATCAAGGTCATACCATTATTTATTCGATCTTATTTGGCACTAATTAGCCGAAACACCTCTATATCTTCTCCCCTTGATAGAACTGATTCATTCCTTGGAATCACACCCTGATACCCTCTGAAAACCATACGGTAGAGCCCTCTTTTACAGCACGCCTGTAGAGAGACTACTCTTCATGGATAATCAGCACGGAGTATCTGCCTCATCAAACCCCTATTTTACTAGAACATACCTCCTAGTGAAATAGGAGTTTGATTTTTTACTCATTACGAGACAAGTCAGAGTCCTTCCTCCCTCATTTTTGTTATACTAGAGAGTATAAGAAAGGATATTGAATGACCCCCAATAAAGAAGACTATTTAAAATGTATCTACGAAATTAGTATACGCACCCCCAAAATTACCAATAAAGAAATTGCTGAAAAGATGCAGGTTTCACCGCCTGCTGTAACTGAAATGACCAAGCGAATGATTGAAGAACAGCTGATTCAAAAAGATAAACAAGCTGGCTATCTCCTTACTCCACTAGGCCATCAGACGATTGCGCGTCTTTACCGCAAACACCGTTTGATAGAGGTCTTTCTCCTTGAGCACCTTGGTTATACCACCCATCAACTCCACGAGGAAGCTGAAGTACTAGAACATACGGTATCTGATTACTTTATTGATCAGCTAGACACTTTCCTAGGATCCCCACAGACTTGTCCACACGGTGGCACGATTCCCCAAAAAGATCAGCTCTTAACCGAGCAATACCAACAAACCCTAGAAGAAGTCACACAGCCTGGAAATTACCAATTGGTGCGTATCCATGATTCTTTCCCACTCCTTCAGTACCTAGATCAGGTTGATTTAGCTATAAATGATACCTTCACCGTACAACAAATCGACACCTTCACCCAAAGCATTCTGATTGAATGCAAGAACCAAAAGATTGCCATCCCCTTTGCCATCGCTAAAGAATTATATATCGAAGTACAGTAAAAGACCTAGAACTCGTTCGTTAAAACGCTCGTCTAGGTCTTTTCTTTTATTCATCGGATGCATTTGACCAATAAGGAAATCTTAGACAAGCTCCTATCCTACTCAGATGAGTTACGACAACATTATGAACTCTATCAACTTCTCTTATTCTATTTACAAGAGAAGAACTCAGTTCATTTCTTTGACCTAATTGAACAAGAAATAGCCACTGTTAACCCTATTTTCCAGACGGTATTTAAGACGTTTCTAAAAGATAAGGACAAGGTTTTAAACGCTTTGGAATTTCCTTATTCCAACGCTAAATTGGAAGCTACCAATAATCTTATCAAAGTCATCAAGCGTAATGCCTTTGGATTTCGGAAGATGAAAACTTCAAAAAGCGGATTTTGATTGCCTTAAACATCAAAAAAGAGAAGACCAAGCTGGTCCTCTCTAGATGTTAGCTGACATCTACCCACTACAGTTGACAAAGAGACTCCAAAGAAAGTATTCGATTACAAAGCTCTCCAAAGAGGTTGTATACACTGGCTAACTTGGACTTGAAATTTGCCCTAAGATATCTAATTACAATTTCTCAGAGTGAAGAAAACACCATTTTTTATCAGATTATTTTTTATTAATAGATAAAAATAGGGCAAATATTGAAATAATGATAAATATAAACCACGTAATATTTATACTATAGACTGCTAAAGATGAAAAAAAGAAAGTTCCGACAGGGAGCGATAGAGTAAAAGTCATACCTAAAAAATTATTACTTTGCGCCAAAATATCTGAGGGTAATTTTTCCATCAGTAATGCATCTAATTTTGGTGTTGCTTTACCCATGATGTAGGCCGCAAAAAACAATATAACAATTCCCAATAACGGGCTTATAGGGAGTGAATTCACAAATCCCAGAATAATAAATAAAGAGCTATTAATCATTAAAAGAGTTGGAAAAGTTTTTTTCGAAAAATAGTCATTAGGGGTCAAGCTTCCCAAAATAGCCCCTACCAATAATACAATTTCAACGATAAGTAGAGATTGTCCGTAACTCAAATTAGGTAAACTCTGCTTCATGAAATAGAAGTTATAAATACTACCGACTGCTCCACCCAAAGCATTTATAAATAGTATCGCCGATAATATTTTTATAAAGGAAGTATTATTTGAATTTTTAAAGATAACATCCATGTTCCTATACATTTCTTTAAATTGTTTTAATAAAGAATTAGAAGTATTTGAAACAACAACAGGTTCATGTGTGAGTTTCTTCTTATTGATTAAAAGGATAGCTGAAGCTAACAAAAATGACACTGCATTTATTATAGCGACAAATGAAAAATTGTTGTCTGATATCGTAAGCAGCCATACCCCAAAAGATTGTCCCAAGATGTTACAAAAATATGAAGTGAATTGGCTAAAAGAATACGCTTCGAACAAATCTTCTTTCTCAATATTTTTCTGTAAAATAGGGAGACGTAAGCCTGAAGCATAATCGCTTAGTATGTCACTAGTTATATTTAGAAGACATAGCCAAGAAAACACAAAAAAGGTCTTATTTTTAATAACAAAAGCAACTAAGGAAAATAAAATTGCTTGGATAAAACCGATAGAAATCATCCAAATTGCTTTGTTTCGAGTTCGATCTGCTTTTATACCTATCCAAAATGTAAAAATTGTAGGGATAATCGTAACCATATTTGCTATAAATACCGCAAAAGTGGCTTTCGGTAAGCTAGCAGCATAGATAATAAAGACTAAATTATAGATATATGAACCGAAAGAGTTTAGCATCCGGGATATTGTTAATATTCTATATAAATTGTTTTTTAGTAATAATTTCATTATTTACCTCAAGATATAACTTTTTGTATTGACTTAAAACGCAAATATAATCAAATTGTAGCTTCTGGTCTTTCTCAGCTAATATCCCACTAGCGATTAAGAGTTCTTTTGCATTTTCAAAATATTTATAACTTTTTGTTAAAGCAAAAAGTTTTAATAGTGTTTGAGCAATTCCCAACATCCCATCTAAAAAACGAGCAGATTGTGCATATTCAAAAGTTAAAGTTTCGGCTAGTTGGCAAATATCTTTTAAATATTGTTCAGAATCTATATAAAGCAGAGCTTGAATGATTCCGGCAGTCCCATTGTACAAGTAAGGTGAAGCTGCATTTTGGGAAATTCGTACACCTTTAAATTTTCCATCAATAGTTATTAGGTTATCAAGAACAAATTGAATGCCATTTTTGATGACTTCGTTGTCATATTTAATATATTTCAAATAGACTAATCCCCCCATAGCTCCGTTCAATCCTAAATACTTTTCTTTTTTGATTTCTTGCAACACCAGTTGTCTATCATTTAATTTTTTTTGATAGTTCTTAACTACTTCTTCTTGAGATAAAACAAAATCAATTATGTCAAGTTCATAGCTTGCAGGATTAATATTTGAAAGATCTAGAGTAAGAATCTTAGTAGTGTCTCCTCGAAAATAAATTTTAGATTTTAAAATTTCTAAAGCTGTATGTATATCTGCATCCTCAGTGAATAAGTAATCAACCAAAACGTCCAAGTTAGAATCGATTTTTTTTTGTAACAGTAATTTTCTTAAATCTTTTACAAAAAAATCACCCTCTTTTACATGCAATTTCCCAATTAAATACAACAACATATTCCCGATTTTATGACAATCTGCAACTTTTCCGTCTATGTTATTCCACTGTTTTAGAGATATTTCTGAATATACTCCTGTTAATGGTTTTTGGTGTTGCATATAAGAATTTTCCATGTCTATAAAATAAACCTTAAAATTTTCACTGATTATAAAATTATTTGGGTGTACATCATTTAAAACTATCCCTATCTCATGAAGTTTTTGTACAGTTTTTAGCAACTCTGTAATACAATTAAAAATATTATTAAAATGTAAATAATTATTTTCTGGACAATACTGGCTATATGAAAACAAGTTCTCTTGGTTACAAAATTCTAATAAATTTTGTCCTTCTATATAGTCGTATATATAATATTGATTTATCCATTCAGAAACTTTCTCAATTCTTGCAGGAATGCAATCTTGTATGATTTTAGACAGTCTCCATTCGTTTTCTCTCACGTTATTTTTAGTCACTGTCGTTGTACAAAGAATATTAGGACGACATTCTTTTATGACCACAATTTCGCCTGAATATTTATTCTTTGCTTTATAAACATTTCCGCCGTTACTTTGTTTCAGTAATGCTACAAGTTGATAAGTATTTCCTAAATAGGAAGGGATAAATTCCTGTTTTTCTTGTAAATCTTCAATCCAACTAGGAAGATCATAGTAATTTTTTTGGAAATCTTGCCAACATTCCCCATTAGGACCTCTTAATGTTGGAAGTCCATCCATTAATTCATTTTGAACTAATTTAATACACCCATAACGGTAAAAAATAACATTCGAATCTTTGTAATTTCTATCACTAAGAATATATACCCCACTATTTTCAGAAGGTATCAATAAATATAATTCTTCTAATAATTGTTTGCAATGAACTCTATCTTTAGGATAAATTGTAATTAATTTCCCAGATTCTGCAGGAGATTCTTCTTCAGATAGATTATAAATTATGCTTTCTTTTGACTCTAAATATTTAAAACAAATATCCTTAGACATTAAATAAGGTATCACTAAATAATATATCTGTTTATAATTCTCTAGAGTTCCAGAAATATGGATTTTAAAGCCAAATTCAGGGATATCATACCAGGACGTCTCGTGATGTTTAAACTGTGAGGATTCCATATCTATTCTCCATTGCTAATGATTTTTACAAATGGATATTTTTGAGGATTATTTACTATTTTTTTTACTTTATTCTCTATATACTGCTCAAATTTGTCTTCAAAGATATTACTCTTTAAAGACTGTTGATTTTCTGAATTACAGTATCTTGTTAAAATTGTTTTTTTCATTGTACTCTCATTTCTAATCAAATCCCCCTATCCAATACTGGAAAGGGGAACTTGATGGTTAGTTAGTGCTGACTTGACATTTGTATGTCAGCACAATATCTTGAACTGGTGCAGAATATTTGCTAGCTTCAAGCGCAAATTGTGTCATGTTGTATTCCTCCTCTATTGTTTTTTACAAACACATTATAACCCAGCAAGTAGCATCTCAAAAAAAGTTTTCATATTTTCTTATTCCTTTTTTATAAAAAAAAGAATATTTATCTCCAATATCCTTGTTATAATAGGGAAATTGGAGATAAATATTCTTTTCGACAAATCCATTCCATTTGAATTTATTCAAAATTTTCAAGCCATTGTTTTAGACTGTTCATATAATAATTTGCACTATCTGTACAATTTAAAATTTTTAAAATTTCAATCGATTTCTCCATCTTTTGAATACCCATTTTTTTATTTCCCTTTATATAATCATGCTGCCCATCTGCAAACAGATATACGATTCGTAAATAGCTATCATTTTCATCAAAGAAATCATCTCTAATCTGTTTATCAAAATAAGCTGCTTTACTTAACTTTTTCTCATCTATAGCTTTAAATAAGCCATTTAAGAGAATTGTATGTATATAGTTTTTATTTGTTCTCAAATTTCCTAAAAAATCAATTTTTTGAAGCATTTCCCGAGTATATTGAAAATATAAATCTAAGGGTAACAAAGGAGCGACATCTGAAAATAATTTTAACTCAAACTCTCCCCATATCTCTATCAAAAATAAATAGTCATATAAAAATTCAAACTCTTGAGCATTGATTTCAATGCTTTCGTTAAAGAAGCACATATGGCTTTTTATAATAATAGCATTTAATAAATTATTATTATTTTCGTGAGCTTCATACTCATTTATCTCAGACTGGTACATTTTTTGTAACAAAGATAAATCATGCTTGCTTTTGGCATCCCATATTCTCTCCTTTAATTTGTCATACTTTGTTGGTTGAAATCCTCTAACTAGATAAACAAATTCAGTCAGTTCTGTATGAATGTTCTCTAAAGCAATCAGCAACTTTGATATAGTTATGTCTGATTCTCCATTTTCAAATTTGCTTAGCATTGAGTAAGAAAATTTATCTCCTGTAGCTTCTTTTAAAGAAATTTTTCTACTCATTCTTAAATCCTTAAATATTTCACCCATATAATTCATATTTTTCTCCTCGTACATCAAAAATAATAAATTTTATAAATATCTGCCTGTCGATTATTCTCAATCGATAACGTGTCGTATATTTGTTTATCTATGCTTTGCGTTTCATAGCCAACAACATTCCGTCCCTCTTTCGCTGTATGCAACACTATTCATGTTTTGCAATGTACCTTTGATTTTACAAAAACAATGTTGAAGGATTTTGAAATGTGAGAAGATGGTAAAAAATGAGTCTGTAGTCTGTTTTAAAATCCTTAGGCAAAGAGGAGATGACGATTTTCAAAAAGTTCGTCATGATCCAAATTTGAATGAAGTTTATTACCAACACGAGAGAGGCTATCTTGATGGAACCAGGTCAGGCGCTCCGTCAGGTTGGAATTATGGCCGCTAGTAAACTTTATATAAGTTCAAAAACATCTAGAACCATTCACTAAATAAATAACTATTCTGTTTTCATTTTCAACCTCGATATCTCATTCTTCAGCAAAAATAATATCGTGCCAACTTTTTCTAAATTATCTCTCTTTAGTGTCCAGTAAAATCGTAACTGGACCATCATTGACAAGCGAAACCTGCATATCCGCCGCAAAGATTCCTGTCTGGACAGGAACAAACTGGCTTAATGCCTGATTCAAGGCCTCATAGAGGTTATTTGCGAGATCTGGCGCAGCAGCTCCGACAAAGGCTGGACGATTTCCTTTTTTCGTATTCGCAAATAAGGTAAATTGCGAAATGGATAAGATTTGCCCCTTAATATCTTGTACAGAGCGGTTCATTTTTCCTTCTTCATCAGAAAAAATCCGCATATTAGCAATCTTTCTAACTGCATAGTCTACATCTTCTTTGCAATCATCAGGTCCAACACCGACTAGTAAAAGGAGCCCTTGCTGAATGTGACCGTGAACTTTTCCGTCAATCGCCACAGAAGCTTCACTCACTCGCTGGATGACTATTTTCATATTCTCACCTACCCATTTGTCCGTTTGACCGAATACACTTCTGGCACAGATTTAATCTTATCCACAACGCTAGTCAAGGTTGCTAGATTTGGAATACCAAAAGATACGTGAATCGTTGCAAATTTCATGTCCTTTGTCGGTTGCGCATTGACAGAAGAGATATTCTTGCTCGAATTGGTCAAGACTTTTAAGACATCGTTGAGAAGACCTGAACGATTGAGACCATATATATCGATATTGGCCATATATTCCTTACTGGATGGCTCATCTTCCCACGATACATCAATCAGACGTACTTCGTAATTATCCTGACTTTTTAGATTCATACAATCCGTTCGGTGAACAGCCACACCACGTCCTTTTGTAATGTAGCCTGTAATCTCATCACCTGGTACTGGATTACAACACTTGGCAAGGCGAATCAAGAGCCCTGAAGCTCCTTCTATGACAACCCCACCTTCATGACGAATCTTTAGACTATCCTTATTGTCTTGTTTGACTTCTCCACCATTTACCAATTCATCTGCTACCGCTTTTGCCTTGGCCCGTTCTGCTTCTCTGCGCTCTTTTTCTGTTAAACGGTTAAAGACAGCCATGGCAGAGATTTCGCCAAAACCAACAGCTGCAAAAAGACTCTCATCTGTCTTATAACTTGTTTTTTGTAGGACATCATCTAGGTGCTTGCGGTCGAGGTATTGATTAGCCACATAACCGTGCTCTTGCAAGAGCGTTTGGACCATTTCACGACCTTTGTTAATGGATAATTCCTTGTCTTGATTTTTGAAAAATTGACGAATCTTATTTCGTGCTTTATGGGTTTTGACCAAATTAACCCAGTCGCGACTAGGACCAAAGGAATTGCTACTAGTGATAATCTCGACCTGATCCCCTGTTTTTAGCTTGGTTGTCAGAGGCACCATACGGCCGTTAACCTTGGCTCCTGTCGCCTTCTCTCCAATCTTGGTATGAATTTCATAGGCAAAGTCAATTGGCACCGAATCTTTTGGAAGCTCCCTCACCGATCCGTCTGGTGTAAAGACATAGATTCGTTCGGTAAAAATATCATCTTTGACAGAATCAACAAAGGTCTGCGCATCTCCTGCGTCCGCCTGCAATTCAATTAAATTATTAATCCATTTGAGTTCTTGTTGACTAGCAGTAGCCTTTCCACCACGCTTATAGGCCCAGTGCGCTGCAACCCCGTATTCTGCCACCTGATGCATCTCTGCCGTACGAATTTGAAATTCAATCGGCCCCTTAGGACCATAAACTGTCGTATGAATCGACTGGTAGCCATTTGCCTTAGGATTGGCAATGTAATCCTTAAATCGCCCCGGCATCGGACGCCACAACTCATGAATGTACCCCAACATCGCGTACACATCACTTGGCGTTTCCATGATACAGCGAATGGCAATCAAATCATAAAGTTGATCAAAGCGCTTCTTCTTGTCGTGCATTTTCCGATAAATGGAATAAATATGCTTGGGACGACCGTAAATATGACCAAATAGATGATGCTCATTAGCATAATCACGAATTTTATCGACCACCTCATTAACCAAGGCCTCGCGTTCCCTACGCTTTTCCGTCATGAGATGCGTAATTTTATAGAATTCCGTCTCATTCAGATAGCGAAAGGCCATATCTTCTAGTTCCCACTTAATAGAAGAAATCCCCAAACGATGGGCAAGCGGTGCATAGATTTCCATTGTTTCACGTGAAATACGCTCTTGCTTTTCTTTACGCAGATGCTTCAAGGTCCGCATATTATGCAAACGGTCTGCCAATTTCACCAAGATGACCCGCATATCCTTTGACATGGCAATCAGCATTTTCCGGTGATTTTCAGCCAGTTGCTCCTCGTGCGACTTATATTCAACCTTACCGAGCTTGGTTACTCCGTCTACAATCATTCGCACATCAGAGCCGAACTCTGCTTCCATTTCATCCAGCGTAATATCGGTATCTTCGACCACATCATGCAAAAAGCCACAAGCAACCGTTACTGCATCAAGCTGTAAACCCGCCAATATTCCAGCAACTTGAATGGGGTGGATAATGTAGGGCTCACCTGATTGACGAAATTGCTGACTATGTGCCTCAACAGCATAATGCAATGCTTTTCGAACAAAAGCCACATCTTCTTCAGGCATATACTGGGCCGTCAGAGCAATGACATCTTCTCCTGTTAGATTGATTTCTTTCATTCCTATTCCTCTTCATGCTGTTTATTGTTCCTATTTTACCATTTTAGTTGAAAAAGAAAAAGGCTCAAACCCTATCTTTAAGCCATAATTAAAAAATACAGCGATAACCGCTACCTATCCTTCGTGAGGGTATTGCTATCAATCTTTTGTATCTTTGCTTATTCCAATGAGTGGCACCTTTCCCAAAGAAGCGAGGAAGGGATTCTGCCTGTTACTTTGCGGTTGCCTATTGCTCTTGGGACAATGAAGACGCCAATGACTCACTAGCGGACGAGAAGTTAGAAACGTTGCACTTATTTTTGCAATTTATCATAAAAAATATTGACAAAAGTTAAATTTTGTTTTAATATTTAAGTGTGGATTTAACTTTGTCGACTTTAGAATATCTTTAATCACATTATTTAAAGGAGTACTGCTATGGTAACGAAACAAGACGATGTCATTATCATTATTATTGTAAAGAAATAAACGAATCATTTTTTGGTTAGATCTACATTCAGGCAGCGTTAACAGTCATTTTTAATTCTGCCTATTTTTAATTGGAGTACAAAATGAAAATCTATAAATATAAACATGTTCCAACAGCAATTCTTTCAACAGTCGTTTTCTCCTTGCTAAGTGTTTTATTGTCTTACTCGTTATCTCTATTAGTGGTTCAAAATCAGCAAAAACTGCTGCATAACTTCCTCATTGTCTTTTTATATATGCATTGCATTCCTTCTCTTTATTTTGGAATCTTAGATCAGTCGCAAAAGCTGAAACCCATCTGCAAGACACCTTTGCCCAACAGGCTGACATTCATTTTGCAAGTATGAATTTCGAAACTTTTAAAGCAAAAGACCACGGAGAACATTTATCTCTATATATTAATGATATTCCAAAAATGATTGAATTAACGCTTGATAAGTATATTTCGCGTATTAAAATGGCAACTACTGCTTTAGGGAGCTTTTTTGCTTTAATGACTATACATTATTCACTTGCTCTAATAGCAATTGTTGCATTTCTACTAATGTCATTTGTTCCGAAACTTTTTCAATCTAAACTCAGAAACTATATTTCTGGATTGCAAAACGAAAAAGCTATTTACACGAGTAAAATGAGAGAGCTTTTACAAGGTTACACGACTTTTTTTGAAAATATCGCCTTTTCAATATTCTTTAAAAAATCAACTATTGCAACAAAGAAATATACAGATTACCAACTCAAAACTCAAACCTTTACAGCATCGATGAGTGCCTGCCTTACCTTTGTCAATGGTTTCGTATCAGCTATTGCAGTAGCTTATGTTTCTTATTTGGTTTTAAAAAATCGAGTAGAGGTGGGAGCACTACTTGCCGTTCTTTCTCTTATCCCTAGTTTCGGCAGTTCAGTTATTCAATTTTTGTCTGAGGGAGAATTTTATAAATCAGGACTGTCATTATTTAATGAAACCTTTCATTTTGCAAAAGGAAACTATAAGCTGCAAGATTCTTCAGATATTCAGATCAACGAGCATACAATATTAGCCTCTCCTTCTCCACTTTCTATATCTGTCAAAAATGTTAGTTTACCTTTCGAATCACAACTTTCATTTCCAAATTTGACATTTCTACCTGGTAAAAAATATGCTATAATGGGGGAAAGTGGTTCTGGAAAGTCTAGCTTAATTAAAGCAGTGATTGGAGAAATTGAAAACTACTCTGGTCAAATTCTTATCAATAAGGCTGTAAAGAAACCTTCTCAACATATTTTTAATAGTGTCAGTTATATGAATCAAGAAACTTTTTTATTTAATGATACTATTAAAAATAATATTGACTTACTAGGTAATATGACAGATGATGAAGTGCAAAACCTACTAAACAACGTGGGTTTGAATAACTTTTCTCCCAACTCGATTTTGCAGGAAAATGGGAAAAATTTATCCGGCGGTCAACGTCAAAGATTAGCATTTGCTCGTGCTGTTGCACGAAAAAAAGACATACTCATTCTAGATGAGCCGACCGCCAATCTTGATGCTCAGTCTGCCAGTACTCTTGAAAAGTTAGCAACTAAATCAGCTAAGACTGTTATTATGATAACCCATCGTATGAATGAAGAACTTCGTTCAACTATAGATGAGGTAATTACTATTAGGAGTAAAAATGAATCCCCACGATAAAATAGTAGACTTTTGTCTCTCTCTAATCTACGCAGGAAAAAATCTCGAGGACTATAAAGAATATAATGACGTTGTAAAAATAGTAGATAAGACGTATTTAAGTGAAATAAAAAAATATCAATTTTTTTTACAAAATAACACTAGATACATCGAATTTTTTGTCAATGAAGAATTTAATCTCCTATCTTATATATTAGTCGTTCAACAAATTACTAGCTTTGAAGAGCTGTCCTCGTTTCTAAGGGACGTCTCGAAAGATCAATTATTTCAAATCATTTCTACCCATATACTTGATAAGGAAACTAAATTTTCAACAAAAGATCTGTTGGACGTTTCGTTGGAAGAAAAAAATAAATGGAAATTAACCGAACTATATTACCATTATCCTCAAATCAAGAAAAAACTGTTGGAAATTATTGAACAATCGTGGAACCAATACTTACAAGTTGTTACAAATTTAGAAAAAGATTTTTATTCTAAAATCATTCAAGAAAAGAAACGACTTGCAGATAAATCTAGCGAGTTATATGCTGTCGTTTTTCAACATTATATTTCAGAAAACGACTATGCTTCTGCCCAAAACAACCATCTTTTATTAGTCTCATTCCAAAAGATACTTTTTATAAAACTTGAAAAAGACACTACTTTAGGATTAGGTCTCTTTACATATGATTATTTAAACTTTATTAAATCGATGAATTCTTACAGTCAGGAGAGTAGAGAAAAGTTTTTAAAGATTTTGGCAGACCCTACTAGATACGGAATCTTGAAACTAATTATTGAAGGAGTCTCGACAAATAAAGTAATCGCTAACAAATTTGGAATTTCTTCTGCAGCTGTGAGTTATCAACTGAAAAATCTGCTCGATAATAAAATTATCATTGTAGAACCTGGCGGTAGAAAATACTCACTGAATAAGGATTTACTAAAACAGATTATTTCAGGTATCGAGAAAGAACTATTTCTAGACTAACAAGCTAGTAATATACAATTTAGGCTAGATAGCATTCTAAAAAGGCATGAAATCAGGTACATCAAAACCTTCATTTCAGGACTTTTGTCATTTCCAATCTTTTACTTCGTTTTTCGTAAGCGTCCAATAACAAAATAGCTCGCCATCTTCTCACATCTGTTAGTAGAAAATAGAACTGGTGTTCAGCAAAGTGAGTTAACGACGTCAGATTTTGATTTTTGATGAGTATAAACCAAAAAGAAAAGGTTCAAACCCTATCTTTATGCTATAATAAATAAAAATACTCTAAAGGAGCAAGCTATGAATCAGCCAATCATTGTGACAAGCGAGAAAAGCCGCTATGTTTCATTGAGTGTTCTATCTTTCGTGATGACATTGCTGTCAAACTTTTGTATCTTTGCCTATTCCAATGAGTGGCACCTTTCAGTTCTGTCCTTGGTGTTCACTGTTTTTGGGCTGATTGGAGTTGTTTTGTTCGGCTGGTTCTTTGTATGTTATACAAAATGCGTCTTTGTTAAGCAACTCCCTCCCATTCTCGTTGTGGATGATAAGGGCATAACAGACAAGTCTTCTGCCATTTCGATTGGCTTTATTCCATGGGAGGATATTACTTATATCCGCCTCAAACCCCACCTCAATCAGACTTATATTTCTGTTACCCTAACAGACAACGACAAGTATTTGTCCAAAATGAACGTTTTTCAAAAATATAGTTCCAAGGCAAACCTCAAAATGGGCTTTCCTTTGGTCAATATCGTTTTGATGACTAGCAACCAAACTCCTCAACAGGTTTACTCTGCGATTCTTCATCAATACGGAGATAAGTTTATACAATAAAAAACTTGCAAGTGCAAGTTTTTTATTGTTGCATTTCTAAAGCAAAACTCACTGCCGACAGCGCATAAAGCGGAGCGGTTTCTGCCCTCATAATCCGTGGGCCAAGACCGACCTTACGGCCACCCTTCCTTTCAAATTGTGCCACTTCATCAGGCGACAAACCACCTTCAGGCCCAAAGATAAAGAGAATTTTTTCGCCATTAGAAAGGCTCGAAAGAACTTCTACCAAGGCCGACCGCTCCCCTTCCTTAGCTGATTCTTCATAGGCAATTAAAATGCGGTCAAACGAGTCCAATGCCGCAAGAAAATCCGTTTGATGAGCAAACAAAGTGACCCTAGGCACCCGATTACGCTTGCTTTGCTCTGCTGCTCCTAGGGCAATTTTTTGTAACTTTTCGACCTTTTTAACAAGTTTCTTACTATCCCATTTGACCACGGACCAAGCCGCTGGAAAGGCCCAGAGCTGATGTGCTCCTAGCTCTGTCGTTTTTTGGGCAAGAAATTCTAATTTGTCCCCTTTTGGAAAACCACAGGCAATCGTCACATTGACTGGTAATTCCACTTGGTCAGGTAAGTCCTCAAGGAGTTCAAATCGGTATTCTGCTTCATTGACCACGCGCGCCAAGTGCTTCACTCCATCGTCAAAAACCAAGACCACTTGATCACCTTTTGCCAAGCGCATGACCTGAAACATGTGCTTGATTGTGTCCTTATCTTCAATCGTCACAAGCGACATTGCTTCACCCTTTACAAAATACTGCTGCATCTAGCCTCCTATAACACCTGAGATATCCTGCGTTTTTTTCAACACAAGAGCATTCCATTCCCCTTGAATCATCTGGGTTTCCAAGAAAAAACCTGCACGATAAGCTGCTTCTAAGACCATATCCAACTTATCCGCAATAATCCCACTCATAATCAGATAGCCTTCGTCTTTCAGCAAGCGATAGGCATCATCTGTCAAATGCACCAGGATATCCGCCAAAATATTGGCTACAATAACATCCGCCTCAAGCTCTACGCCACGAAGTAGATCCCCTGTTTGTACCGTGATATTCTCTGTATCAGCATTCAAATCAATATTTTCCTGTGCAACCCGTACTGCAACCTCATCAAGGTCATAGGCATGAATCTCACCTGCACCTAGAAGAGAACTGGCAATCGATAGCACCCCACTTCCTGTCCCAACATCAAGCACACGCTCGCCACCTCGCAAGACTTGCTCTAAGGCAAATAAGCTCATCTTGGTCGTCGGATGCGTTCCCGTCCCAAAGGCCATACCAGGATCGAGCCGAATGACCTTCTCCCCAGCTGTCGCCTCATAGTCCGTCCAAGACGGCACAATCGTCAAATCGTGGGTAATCCGTGCTGGCTCATAATATTTCTTCCAGTTATCAGCCCAGTCTTCCTCTTCCAAGGACTGTTCCTCTAGACGAACCGTGTCTGGGTCTAAAAAGTCACTAACTTCTTTCAAGCGCTCAAGGAGGCTCTCCTTGACATCTTCAATTGCTAAATTTTCTGGATAGTAAGCAACAATCGTAATTCGATCTGACTGTTCCTTTTCAGGTACAATTTCTCCGAACAAGTCCTCCTTGTCCACATAATCTGCCGTATCTTCAATCGCAACTCCCTGCGCTCCCAGCTCAATCAAGAGATTGGATACAATCTCCTCACCTTCTCGCTCAAGTTCTACTCGTAATTCCTGCCACATAGTCTCTCCTTTACTTGCTGATTTCTTGTTCCTCTAGTTCTTTCAAGCTCATACCTGCTTGATTTTTCCATTCTGTCCGTCCGTTCGCACTCATACCAAGCACAAACATAGCTGCTGTTGAAGCACTATTGAAAAGTTGATTTTGTTGCAAAATACCATCTTGAATCACATTCCTTTTCACCAACTCTTCTCTTAGTTCCTTCACCAATTCAGAAAGATGGGGAGCGTCAATCAGATCCACCATACTGCCTTTTAAGACGACAAACCCTTCCGCAGTCCGCTTACAGGTCGCTTGAATTTCTTGTTTGGATTTCTTTGTCTTTCGTTTCAAATGAAGTAGTTGCTCATCTTCCTGCTGTTTTTCAGAAAAGACAGACTCTTTGCGAATAATCGGTACAAATAGCTTATAGCCTAATGTTCCAATAATCATCGTCGTATATTCAATAATTTCGTCTAACTCCGCCTGCTTCTCTTCTGTCACATGACCTGGATTAGGCTCATTACCATTTTTAACGATAAATCGCCCAGCTTCCTTGGCAAGGTTGGTAAACGAATTTTCCAAATAGCTAATTTCAGTTGGCCCGAATGAATTGTTTTGCGTTGTTAAAATAATGACATCGTTGAAATAATCAGCATGAGAGTCTCTGGTATGCTCCTGCACACGCAATAAGACACCTTCCCCATTTTTTCGAGTGGTTGCTTGACCAATATACGTAATATCTTGTTGGGTCTCATCGTCCTTGCCAAACAAAAAATAAATGCCACTTTGTTTTAATTCGTCCCGTTCTTTGAGAGTCGCAAGTTGGATGCGAGGAATTTTATACAGGACTCCTGTCCAATTGGACAAGGTACACTTCATTCTCCCTGTAACATCTCCATCCATTAGAAAAATATTGATATTTTTACTACGATGATACATCTCTAATACCTCGGATAAGGGTGAAAATCCTTTTCTTGCAAAGCCACTCTGCCATTTTCAAAAGCCTCTTTATCCCAGACAATCGCAAATTCTTCTGCTTCTTCATCTGCCAAAAAGTCCATTAAATCATCCAGTCCTTTTTCAGCTGCTTCTGCCAAAAATCCGACAAAATAAGCCAAAAACTCACTGGATAACCCTTTTTTCTGCTCATAAGGAATCGTCGCTAAATACTCCTCTTCCTGAACAGTTGATTTTAGAGGATTATAAAATAAGACTGCCTCTTCAAAGAAGATATCTTCTGTTGTCCGATTTCCCTCATCATCAACTGTTTCAATACCTGCCTGATTTTCCACTTCTAACAGAAAAGCGACCTCCACCGCATGATTTTTCTTATCCCAATTGATTTCAAAATCGTATGGAAAATCCTTCTCCATGCTCTTATCCAACACATCTAAAAATCCGTACTTACTCATCTTGCCTCACTTTGCTGTATTTATGATAGAATATATAGATAAGTGTAACACAAAACCAGCCAAAAAGATAGGAGATGGGAAATCCATGATTGAGAATTTAGCACTGAGCATGCGTCCCAAAACCATTGACCAAATTATTGGCCAAGACCACTTAGTCGGAGAAGGAAAGATTATCCGCCGGATGGTCGAGGCAAAACGCCTGTCTTCCATGATTTTATATGGCCCACCAGGCATTGGAAAGACCAGTATCGCAAGTGCCATAGCAGGAACCTCAAAATACGCTTTTCGTACTTTCAATGCGACTGTTGACACCAAAAAGCGACTCCAAGAAATTGCAGAAGAAGCCAAGTTTTCAGGCGGTCTGATTCTACTTCTCGATGAAATTCATCGCTTGGACAAGACCAAACAAGATTTTCTCTTGCCTCTCCTTGAAAACGGCAATCTCATCATGATTGGTGCTACCACAGAAAATCCATTCTTCTCCGTGACACCGGCTATTCGCAGTCGTGTTCAGATTTTTGAGCTAGAACCACTTTCCAACGACGACATCAAAACAGCCGTTCAAATGGCTATTACTGATACTGAGCGTGGCTTTGATTTCCCGGTCTCTCTCGATGATGAGGCTCTTGATTTCATTGCAACCAGTACCAATGGGGACTTACGTTCTGCCTTTAACTCCCTTGAGTTAGCCGTCCTATCCACCCCGAGAATGAAGAGGGCGTCCGCCACATCACACGCGATACCATGGAAAATAGTTTACAAAAAAGCTATATCACCATGGATAAGAATGGCGACGGACATTACGATGTCCTCTCTGCTCTTCAAAAATCCATCCGTGGGAGTGATGTCAATGCCAGTCTCCACTATGCAGCTCGCTTGATTGAAGCTGGTGATTTACCAAGCCTTGCAAGGCGACTCATGGTGATTGCCTACGAAGACATCGGACTTGCCAATCCCGAAGCCCAAATCCACACGGTAACGGCCCTTGAAGCCGCTCAAAAAATTGGTTTTCCAGAAGCTCGCATCCCCATTGCCAACATTGTCATTGATCTCGCCCTGTCACCAAAATCAAACTCTGCTTATCTAGCCATGGATCAAGCAATTGCTGACCTCAAAAAAACAGGGCATCTTCCCATTCCACGGCATCTCCGGGATGGTCATTACAAGGGAAGCAAGGAGTTAGGCAATGCACAAGATTATCTCTATCCCCATAACTTTCCTGAAAAATGGGTTGACCAGCAGTATCTACCAGATAAATTGCGCGATAAGCAATATTTTTCAGCTAATGAGACTGGGAAATACGAGCGAGCACTCAAACTAACCCAGGAAAAAATTCAAGCATTAAAAAATCGAAAGCGTAAAAAACCTTGAGAGAGTAAGCCGAACACGTCTTTTTTTGACAACGCTTCCTTTTTTTCAAATTTTCTCTTGATTTTTTTCAAAAATATGGTAAGATAAATACATAGATAAGAACTGCTGTGGTATACGAATTCATACCTATGTGTTGACCGACTATTTTTGTATTACTAGGGAAACAAGAGTTTTCTAACAGTATGCAGGCCGTCTCACACGGAAGCGACTGAAGTTAGAAACGAGTTACCCACCTGCTACTTACTGTGCGGGATCAATACAATTCATGAATCACCGGTACCAATACAGCGTTTTTCTTTTCCTTCCTTAGCTCAGCTGGCAGAGCAGCGGACTCTTAATCCGTGGGTCGTAGGTTCGATCCCTACAGGGAGGATATATCTCCGAAAGCCTTGCACTGCAGGGCTTTTTTGATTGTAAATAGCAAATTTGCTCTACTTTTCCGTTTTCATTAAATTTTCAAGATTATTCTACAACCCTAGCGATTGCTTCACCTTCTCTATGTCCCTATAGCCTTTGGAATTACCCTATGACCACTGCTTTATGAAGATGAGGGATAGAGTTATATTTGTTCCTTGTCGATATTATACTCGTCAAAAATCAAAATCTGCCGTCGTTAACTCGCCTTGCTGAACTCTACTAGTTCTACCTTCGTTTTTAAGGACATGACTTGGTTTTTTCAGCCGGTTACCATTTTGATAGGCCGTAATCAAACAATTGACACAGTTTCTGCCTAGATCTACACAGGCTCTGCTTTTCTATTTTAAGCATTTTTCTAGTTTAACAGATAGGACTTCGACTGATAGTACAACTACTACAAGATACACGACAAGATAAGATGGAGAATGACAGATGTTGCGCTTTTTGATATAATGAAGTGATTATATCGAGGAGAATCCAATGGCAGAGACAGAAACAACATACAGTCGTTCAGAAAATTACTCACAGCATGTAAGAGGAGGGAAGCGCAGACGGCACGCACGTCAGCAGCAGGCACATTACGACCAGTCATTCAATGAGCGACTAGTGTCAACAAAAGTATGGCCCGCCTTTCTTTGGAGCCTAGTTGTAAGCGCTCTTAGTGTTGCTAATCCCTACTTAATGCAACTCGCAACAAATTTACAATCTCAGGATTTGTACGCTGGTATGGCGATGCAGGCCGGACAAAGTCCCTATGGGCAATTCTTTGGCACGAGTGGCGTTCTTTATTATTTAGTTACTTATATCGGCTCTTTTTTCGATACAACAATTGGATTAGCTGGGTTACAGTTTATCGCCTTGCTAGTAGCTGGTATCTACTTCTATAAGATTTCTGCTTATTTTAGCAATTCGTCCCAGGCGGCTACGAGTTTACAGCATTGGTTTTATCTATTTCTTTTAGCACTCAATTTTGGTGGTATTCAGGCTAGTCTGTTCGTCTTACCTGTTCTGTTCACCAGTTTGTGGTTGCTAATTCGCTATTTTGAAAATGCTGTGCGGGACGAAGCCTTCATTTTATACGGAATTGATGCAGCGATTGCTTTTATGATATATCCAAAAAGCAGTTTACTCTGGGTCGTCTCTGTCCTAGTGCTATTGGTTTACAATGCGACACATCATCAGATTGCAAGAGGGATTTATCAGGCCTTAGCCACTATCTTTGGATTTTTATTGATTGTTTATTCGGTAGGGTATTATACTTTTGAGGCTCAAATATTAGGTTCTGCCATTCACCAGACGTTTTTATATGAATTAGGGTTGAATTTCAGCTATGACGGTATTTTATGGACGGTTGCCCAAGTCGGTATCTTTCTTGTTTTATCAGGTTTTTTGAAGCATTTTATACAGACCGTAGGATCGCTGGAACAACATCGACATACCTATGTAAAAGTTATTGTACTGCTAACATTCTTTGTGCAATTATTCTTTGTTGTAGCAAGCGGGCATTTTGCAATTAGTCAGCTGGTCTTGTTCCTGCCCTATGGCTTTATCATGTCCTTGATTCACTACATGCCTGAAGATGATGATGCGTTTGATGACGATGAGGCTTATTCCTATCTTCGCTCAAGTTTCTACTTACCTCTTTTACTCTGCTTGTTCCTGTTTGTACAGCCTGCTATGACGTATTTTGTCGAAGGAGATTTGACGAAGGAGCGTGAGAGTCTGGCTCGCTACATCCGTAATAATTCCAAAAGTTCCGATACAGTATATGCCTGGGATGACAGTGCTCAGATTTATCTTCAAAGCAAGCGATTGTCCGCTGCAACTATCCTAACTCCAACGCCGTACTTGGATAGACAATCGAATCAAGATAGCCTGACATTTGATTTAAACAAAAACAAGGCCCGCTATATTGCGGTCAATCACCAAGTGGCCATGCTAGACAGCGTCCAAGAAAACTTGGAGGCAAATTATGAAAAAGTAGACTTAGGCACAAAACGACTCAGCTTATATGAGAAAAAATAGTGGAAATGATTGTGAAAGCAATCATTTTTTACTTTTTCTCTTATCCTATATATTGTGCTTTTGATAAAAAAACGATAAAACTCATACTAGATATTGAATTTCTGTTTGTGAAGTGATACACTATAGAAAGACAGAAAAGGAGAATACGAAATGGTAGTACAAGTAGAACAAATGATTGTGCCAGAAATTCTTGTTCTAAAGCGTGATGGGCGGACAGTAGTCTTTGATGCGGGAAAGATTTTTTCAGCTCTTAGTCGTGCTAATGCTGAGCTAGAGCAACCTTGTTCACAGGCGGTTCTTGAACACATTGTAGAAGCTGTACTCGAAGAAATTGGTCGCCGTTTTCATCAGGATATTCAAATTTATGAAATTCAGACCATTGTTGAACAAGAATTGCTAAAGGCACACTTGTATGAATTGGCAGAAGTTTATATTCAGTATCGGACCAGACGTGATTTTGAGCGTCATCAGGCGATGGACATTAATTTTTCCATTGAAAAACTCTTGAAAAAAGACCAAACGGTCGTCAATGAAAATGCCAATAAGGATAGCGAGGTCTTTAATACCCAACGTGATTTGACAGCAGGAATTGTGGGAAAATCGATTGGGCTCAAGCTCTTGCCAGCTCATGTGGCAAATGCCCACCAAAAAGGGGATATTCATTTCCACGATTTAGATTACAGTCCCTATACACCAATGACCAACTGCTGTTTGATTGATTTTAAGGGGATGTTGGCTAAGGGATTTAAAATTGGAAATGCAGAAGTGGAAAGTCCCAAGTCTATTCAGACAGCAACAGCTCAGATTTCGCAAATTATCGCGAATGTCGCCTCAAGTCAGTATGGTGGCTGCACAGCAGATCGTGTAGATGAGTTGTTAGCACCGTATGCAGAATTGAATTATCAGAAGCATTTAAAGGATGCAAGAGAGTGGGTCTTGCCTGAAAAGCAGGAAGACTATGCACGTGAAAAGACTAAAAAAGACATCTACGATGCCATGCAGTCCTTGGAATATGAGATTAACACCCTCTTCACCTCAAATGGGCAGACACCGTTTACTTCTCTAGGATTTGGCTTGGGGACTTCTTGGTTTGAACGAGAAATTCAACGGGCTATTTTACAAATTCGAATAAAAGGCTTAGGGAGTGAAGAGCGGACGGCTATTTTTCCAAAGTTGATTTTTACCTTGAAACGTGGTTTGAACCTAGAAGAAGGAAGTCCAAACTACGACATCAAGCTCTTAGCCTTAGAATGTGCAACGAAGAGAATGTATCCTGATGTTTTGTCTTATGATAAAATCAAGGAATTGACGGGCTCTTTCAAAGCGCCGATGGGCTGTAGATCGTTCTTACAGGGCTGGTTGGATGAAAATGGGGAAGAAGTCAATTCTGGTCGCATGAATCTTGGCGTGGTCACGCTCAATCTACCGCGGATTGCGATGGAGTCTGGTGGTGATATGGACACGTTTTGGGCTATTTTTGAGGAACGAATGGCGATTGCTAAGGATGCTTTAGTTTATCGCTTACACCGTGTCATGGAGGCACGGCCAGCCAATGCCCCTATTCTGTACCAATATGGAGCATTTGGGCAACGTTTGGGCAAAGACGATGAAGTCGGGCAGCTGTTTATCAAACGTAGAGCGACCATTTCCTTGGGCTATATC
Source organism: Streptococcus marmotae (assembly GCF_001623565.1). Classification (NCBI taxonomy): domain Bacteria; kingdom Bacillati; phylum Bacillota; class Bacilli; order Lactobacillales; family Streptococcaceae; genus Streptococcus; species Streptococcus marmotae. Next base: position 663,125 of record NZ_CP015196.1, read on the forward strand.
GGTCTTTATGAAGTTGCTACGATCTTCTATGGCAGTGAATGGGAAGGAAATCCAGCTGCGAAAGAGTTCACGCTTGACATTATTCGTGTCATGAAAGAGTGTGTCGGTACTTGGTCGGATGAATACGATGTTCATTTTTCAATCTACTCAACGCCATCTGAGAGTTTGACTGATCGTTTTTGTCGCTTGGATCGGGAAAAATTTGGTTTGGTCAAGGATATTACGGATAAGGAATATTACACCAATTCTTTCCATTACGATGTTCGAAAAAATCCAACACCGTTTGAAAAATTAGAATTTGAAAAGGCCTATCCAGAGGCAGGTGCGACAGGTGGATTTATCCACTATTGTGAATATCCTGTTTTGCAACAAAATCCTAAGGCCTTAGAAGCTGTGTGGGATTTTGCTTATGACCGTGTGGGTTATTTGGGGACCAATACCCCGATTGATCGCTGCTATGAATGCCATTTTGAGGGAGATTTCACACCGACGGAGCGAGGCTTTGAGTGCCCAAATTGTGGCAACAGGGATCCTAAAACAGTTGATGTGGTCAAGAGAACCTGTGGTTATTTAGGAAATCCGCAGGCACGGCCAATGGTAAATGGACGGCACAAGGAAATTGCCGCGCGTGTGAAGCACATGAATGGCTCAACCATCAATAGAGAAGGAGAAAAAGATGGGGAAATACCAGCTAGATGACAAGGGAAAGGCCCTTGTTGAACGTTACCACGAAAAACATTCGAAAGGTGGCACGACGAAAAAAGACAAGGTTGCCCAGTTACGGGAACAGTTTTTGAAAAAACAAGAGAAATAATAACAGAGGAGGGGCTAAAGCCCTTCTTGTATTATACTACCCTAAAAATGAAAATCTGACGTCGTTGCCTCACCTTGCTGAACGCTCGTTCTACCTATAGTTTTGTTGCCTAGTCAGATTTTGATTTTTAGAGAGCCAAAGGAGGAGAGCGATGGAGTTAAGACTACCAACCTTAGCAGATAAGGAAGCGATTTTAGAGATGATTGAGGAGTTTCGTCATCGTAATAGTCCCACGGATGGATTTTTTGCTGGGGAGAATTTTGCCTATGAAGAGTGGCTAGAAACCAATACTAATGCGGAAAGGGGATTAGGAATTCCAGAAGGATTTGTGCCGTTTATTCAGTATGTCTCCTTTGATGGGCATGGTCGAGCGTTGGGCTTTCTAAACCTTCGCTTACGGCTCAATGACAAACTTCTGCAACATGGTGGCCATATTGGTTATTGCATTCGTCCCAGCGAACGCGGAAAAGGCTATGCCAAGGAGCAGCTACGCTTGGGTTTGATAGAAGCGAAGGCTAAGGCTATTTCCCGTGTACTTCTGACTTGCCATGTGGACAATGAAGCAAGTCGCCGTACCATTCTTTCACAAGGTGGTCAGTTGGAAAATCAGGTTGGTAAAACGGAACAGTACTGGATTGACCTAGAAAGGGAGTAGGCCATGGAGTTAAGACGACCAATTTTACAAGACAAGCAAGATTTTTTAGATATGCAAGCAGAATTTGAGCGATTTGGCTCACGGGCGAGTGGTAATATTTACGCTTGGCAGAAGGCAGATGGTAATTTTGAAAGGTGGCTTGACTTGCTGCACCAACAAGAAACGAGGGATGTATTAGAAAGTGGGCTTGGTCCATTTGTCCTTTATTTATCCTACGAGGGTAATCGTCTGCTTGGCTTGTTAGCTCTTAGGACAACGAATACCCCTGCGGTACTGGGTGAATATGGCCATATTGGCTACTGCATTCGTCCTAGCGAACGCGGAAAAGGCTATGCCAAGGAGCAGCTGTGCTTGGGCTTGATAGAAGCGAAGGCTAAGGCTATTTCCCGTGTACTTCTGACTTGCCATGTGGACAATGAAGCAAGCCGGCGTACCATTCTTTCACAAGGTGGTCAGTTGGAAAATCAAGTAGATGGGACGGAACGGTATTGGATTGAGTTGGAGGAAGCATGAATCATCCAAAACCACAAGAGTGGAAAAGTGAAGAATTGAGTCAAGGACGAATTATCGACTACAAGGCCTTTAATTTTGTGGATGGAGAGGGGGTACGCAATTCCCTCTATGTCGCTGGCTGCATGTTTCATTGCGAGGGTTGCTACAATGTGGCAACCTGGTCTTTTAAGGCAGGAATTCCTTATACACAGGAATTGGAGGAGCAGATTATGCAGGACCTTGCTCAGCCTTACGTACAGGGCTTGACCTTGCTAGGTGGAGAGCCCTTTCTTAATACGGGGATTCTTCTTCCCTTAGTCAAGCGTATTCGCAAAGAATTACCTGAAAAGGATATTTGGTCTTGGACTGGCTATACTTGGGAAGAAATGATGCTAGAAACACCAGATAAGCTAGAATTACTCAGCTATATCGACATTCTAGTCGATGGCCGGTATGATCGGACCAAGCGCAATCTCATGCTGCAATTTCGTGGTTCGTCTAATCAACGGATTATTGATGTCCAAAAATCCCTAAGAGAGCAGCAAGTGGTGATTTGGGAGAAGTTGCAAGACGGTACCAATCACTATGAGCAGGTAGTACGAGAGGAAAAATAGACCAATTTTCTTCATAATTGTGATATAATGGTAGGGTTATTTTAGGGAAGAGAGTCAGGAAATGTACGATTATATTATTGTTGGAGCTGGACTATCAGGTGCTGTATTTGCTTACGAGGCGACCAAGCGTGGTAAAACCGTCAAGGTGATTGACAAACGAAACCATATCGGAGGCAATATCTATTGCGAGTCGATTGAAGGTATCAATGTTCATAAATATGGGGCGCACATTTTCCATACATCTAATAAGCGTATTTGGGATTATGTTAATCAATTTGCAACATTTAACCACTATATCAATTCTCCTGTTGCCAATTATCAAGGGAAATTGTATAATCTGCCTTTTAACATGAATACCTTCTATGCCATGTGGGGGACCAAGACTCCGCAAGAAGTGAGGGAAAAAATTGCTGAGCAGACTCAGCATTTGCAAGGTATAGAGCCAAAAAACTTGGAAGAGCAAGCCTTGAAATTGATTGGAAAAGATGTCTATGAACTATTGATCAAAGGCTATACGGAAAAGCAGTGGGGACGATCTGCGACGGATTTACCACCCTTTATCATCAAGCGTTTGCCAGTTCGTTTTACATTTGATAATAATTACTTTAATGACCGCTACCAAGGAATTCCAGAGGGGGGTACAATGTTATTATTGAAAAAATGTTAGAAGGCATTGAGGTTGAACTTGGTGTAGATTTCTTTGAAAAAAGACCAGAATGGGAGAGCCAGGCTAAAAAAGTAGTCTTTACAGGCATGATTGACCAGTATTTTGATTACAAGCATGGGGAATTGGACTATCGTGGACTACACTTTGAGCATGAAGTGTTGGATATAGATAATTTCCAAGGTAATGCTGTGGTCAATTATACCGAGCGCGAAGTCCCTTATACACGGATTATTGAACATAAGCACTTTGAATTCGGAAGGCAGGAAAAAACCGTTATTACCAGAGAATACCCAGCCGATTGGCAAAAAGGTGAGGAGCCTTACTATCCAATCAATGATGCGGAAAACAATGCTATTTTTGCCAAGTATGCAAAAGAGGCAGAAGCTATTCAAGACAGGGTCATTTTCTGTGGTCGTTTAGCAGATTACAAGTATTATGATATGCACTTGGTCATCGAACGGGCACTTGCAGTAGTTGAAGCAGAGTTTGCAAAATCGTAATAAAATACCAGATTGGAAATGCCCAGTCTGGTGTTTTTGTTATTAAGTAATAAAATGTATCTTCACGCTACGAAACATATCAGAAATAAAGTCATAATACTCTATTTACTACTTAGGGGTTACTTCAAATGTATCGTTTTTGATGGCTTTTGAGATTGGTATTGAATTTTTCTATTTGTAGCTCAGGAAATAGCTAAATAAGATAGCTATAGTATGTCATCAGCGAATAACAAGGTATTTCCCAAAAATACCAATCCCACTCGACCATGTTTTATCGTTGTAGCATATTCGTTTAAAAAATACAGCCAATTCTTCCTACGAACTAACAAGTACATTTCCAGAAAAACTTTTAGAGAAAACAGCAGGAACTTAAAAAGATAGAAAAGCACCTCTACTCCTCTGTACAGATGCTCTTTTTTACTTTAATTGACAAATTCGATGTCTGCTTGCCTCTTTTCGTCGCAAGCCTGTAGGCATGTTTTCTGCCACTTCCAATAATATTAATGAGTGATAATTTTGCAAATATTCATCACACTCATCACACCAATATTGATCTTGCGGATCCCAAAAGGCTGTCATCAAACCATTCTGGCTTTCCTTCATTGGAAAGTATTCAGAAAGACAGACCCACTGCCGTTGATAATCTTGCAAAGCTTCTTCGTAATTACTGTATTTACTAGTACTAATAATATTTTCTTCCCAGCCATCCAAGAACCACCAAGGCTCAAAATCACCATACATCCTAATCACTTGATACATCTCTTCACTCCCTTACGCTGACTATTATAGCGAATTTTCATACAGGAGAAAAAGAATTAGCTTGTGAAATTTATTCTACTTAAAAAACATCTCACTCAACCTCTCTATTTTTTGAGAGAAACTGAAGTGTGCAAGCAATGATATGAAATAATTACCAGCAAAGATTAAAATCTGACGTCGTTAACCCACCTTATCGAACTCTAGTTCTACCTGCATTTTCGTTTCCTAGTCAGATTTTGATCTTTATAGAGTATAAAGCAAGCCCCATCATCTGCTCCATTTTTCTTTCTAGTATGCAAAAACTCTCGCAGAATAGCTTCTACGAGAGTTGATTATTACATCATACCGCCCATCATGCTTGGGTCCATTGCTGGAGCTGGGGCAGCTGGTTCTGGTTTGTTTGCGACAACTGCTTCTGTTGTCAAGATAAGGCTGGCAACGCTGGCTGCATTTTGAAGGGCAGAACGCGTTACTTTAACGGGGTCAATAATCCCTGCTTCAATCATGTTGACCCACTCGCCTGTTGCTGCATTGAAGCCTGTTCCAGCTTCTGAATGCTTCAAGCGGTCAATCACGATAGAGCCTTCAAAACCTGCATTCAAAGCAATTTGACGAACTGGCTCTTCCAAAGCTCGAAGGACAATATTGCGTCCTGTCGCTTCGTCACCTTCCACCTCAAGGCTCGCTACAGCATCAATAACATTGACAAAGGCTGTTCCACCACCGGCTACAATTCCTTCTTCAACAGCTGCACGAGTGGCATTGAGAGCATCTTCGATGCGGAGTTTCATTTCTTTCAACTCAGTCTCTGTCGCTGCACCGACTTTAATGACTGCCACACCACCTGACAATTTCGCCAAGCGTTCTTGTAATTTCTCACGGTCAAAATCAGAGGTTGTTGTTTCGATTTGTGCTTTGATAATGCCGATACGGTTGCGAATCGTTGTCGCATCGCCCGCACCTTCTACAATAACGGTTGTGTCTTTGTCAACTGTTACTTTAGAAGCCTGACCAAGTGCTTCAATGGTTGCGTCTTTCAATTCAAGACCTAAATCATCAGTGATAACTGTACCACCTGTCAAGATTGCAATATCTTCCAGCATAGCCTTGCGACGGTCACCAAATCCTGGTGCTTTTACAGCTACAACATTGAAAGTTCCGCGAATCTTATTCAAGACAAGGGTCGGAAGAGCTTCACCATCTACATCATCTGCGATAATCAAGAGTGGGTGGCTCGTTTGGAGAATGCTTTCCAACAATGGCAAGATTTCTTGAATATTTGAAATCTTCTTATCTGTAATTAAGATATACGGGTTATCAAGGTCTGCCACCATTTTTTCATTATCAGTCACCATGTATTGAGACAAATAACCGCGGTCAAATTGCATACCTTCTACGACATCCAGCTCTGTCTCCATCCCTTTAGACTCTTCAATGGTGATAACGCCGTCTTTGCCAACTTTTTCCATGGCTTCACTGATGTATTCACCCACTTTTTCGCTACGAGAAGATACAGCTGCAACTTGGGCAATGGCTTCTTTATTGGCAACAGGGACTGAATTTGCTTTAAGAGCTTCTACAGCTGCACTGACCGCCACTTCAATTCCACGGCGAATACCGATTGGATTTGCACCTGCGGTTACGTTTTTAATCCCTTCACGGACAATTGCCTGAGTTAAAACTGTTGCAGTTGTTGTTCCGTCACCAGCGATATCATTGGTTTTAGATGCTACTTCGGACACCAATTTAGCACCCATATTTTCAAAATGGTCTTCCAGTTCGATTTCCTTGGCAATAGTCACACCGTCATTGGTGATAAGGGGTGAACCAAATGCTTTTTCAAGCACGACATTACGACCTTTTGGTCCCAAGGTTACTTTGACTGTATCTGCTAAAATATCAACTCCACGCACCATGCTCGTGCGGGCATCTGATGAAAATTTAATCTCTTTTGCCATCTTTTTCCCTTTCTTACTCTACAATTGCTAAAATTTCTGCTTCGCGAACAAGCAAGACCTTCTCTTCGCCGTCTTTGACTTCAATTCCTGCGTGGTCTTCAAGGACAACCTTGTCCCCAGCTTTCACACTTGATGGGACTAATTCGCCCGTTAAGGTGCGGATTCCCTGTCCTACTGCAAGGACTTCAGCAACCTTAGTCGCCTCACGGCTATTTCCTGCAAGGACAAAGCCTCCAACAGTTTGTTCTTCTTTTTCTGCTACTTTTACGACCACATGATCGTTCAATGGTTTTAGCATATCTTACCTCCAAGAATTCGTTTAGCACTCTTTCTAGGTGAGTGCTAATTTCTATGGTTTTATTATATCATTTGGTCAAAAATAGTCAAGAGAATTTCATTTAGTTTTTTGAAAATAGTACTACAGACTGAAAAAGAGAGAGGAATGAACGCGAATGATGAAAGAAGAAGTCTCTCTCTAGTTTCTAAGCCCAGGCCAAAGATGATTTTACTCCCACCCCGCAAGGTTGACGCGATTTGTAGAATGTTGATTTAGCAACGTTTTACAAACCCGACAACTACTGCATCAAAATGTTACAGCTATAAAAGAAACGAAGCTAGACACTTTTTATACGTAATCTTCCAGATTATATTCTTTTGTGGATGAGCGAGGCACGCTCATTATGATTTGTCTCATCCTCCTTTCTCCTATAATAATATTGCAACAAAAGTCTGATTAGAAAAGTAAAAAGCGAACAAAGGAAGAGTTAAAATCTTAAAATTCTCTCTTTGCTCACTTTTTATATATTTTAGTAAAAGAGACTATCTGAAATTATAGCATTTCTACCGTGAAAATCTTTTTGTCCCAAACTCGTTTTACAAACCAGACAACTACTGCGTCAAAATGTTACAGCTATAAAAGAAACGAAGCTGAACACTTTTTATACGTAATCTTCCAGACTACATTCTTTTGTAGGCAAGCGCGACGCGCTCATCCTGATTTGTCTCAGCCTCTTATTCTATCTAAAATGGTAATTCCTCTTCCTCTAATACCAAGTCTGCCAAATCTTCACCTGTATTATTTTCACGCATGGCACGTTGAGCACGACTTTCTAGCAATTGAAATGACTGACCGAGCACTTCTGTTACATATTGGTTTTGCCCATTCTTCTCATATTTACGTGTGCGCAGCTCCCCATCAATAGAAATTAGGCTACCTTTCCCTCCATAAGAAACAAGGGTTTCGGCCAATTTCCCCCAAAAGACAGCTGTAATAAAATCAGCTTCACGCTCACCATTTTCTGTCTTGAATCGACGATTGACAGCGATGGTGATACGGGTCACATTTTTGCCACTGGCTGTCTGGTTCAATTCCGGTTGGGCCGTCAAACGACCAATCATAATCACTTTATTGTACATCTTTTTCCCTCCTACTTATTTATTCGAAAAAGATGTAAAAAAGTCGGCCTGAGCCAACTTTTTTATTATCCTTGCCAATGCTTTGCAGGATCAAAGGGTGTCCCTACTACTTCACTTGAATCTAGCTCAATGATACCACGTTTTTGTGGAGCATTTGGCAGCTGCAATTCACGTGGGCTACACATCATCCCAAAACTTTTTTCACCACGTAATTCTCCCGAGAAAATCAGGCTACCATTTGGCATCATCGCACCAGGCAAAGCAACAATCGTTTTCAAACCAAGGGCAGCATTCGGCGCTCCTGCGACAATTTGAACTGTTTTTTCTTCCCCTATTTTAACTTGACAGATATTCAAGTGGTCACTATCTGGATGAGCAACCAATTTCACAATTTCACCAACGACAAATTTGGGTTCCTTATCATTGACCAACGATTCTGCGAAGCCTTCTTTTTGTAATTCTTGATTGAGAATAGCTACATCTTCATCCGTTAAAAAAACTTGACCACGTCCTGAAATTGTCAACAAGCTAGAGACTTGAAAAATATTCCACGCCACAGTTTCTTGAGTGTCTATCAGAAAGACACGCGCAACATTTCCTTTACGTTCAACAGCCACTTGGTCATTCTTACTATCTGCCACAATAACCATTAAGACATCACCAACATGTTCTTTATTATAGGTAAAAATCATTTCTTATCCTCTCACATTCGCTAAAAAATCATTGATTTCCTGCTTGGTTTTCCGGTCTCGATTGACAAAGCGGGCTATTTCCTTCCCATTTTCCAGAACCACTAAACTGGGAATCCCAAAGACATTCCACTGCTGGGCTACGTCCATATACTCATCTCTGTCCACCAAGACAAATTGAAAGTCTGGATTTTCAGCCTCAATCTCTGGTAAAAACGGCTTAATAAAGCGACAATCACCACACCAATCGGCAGAAAAGAACAAGACTTGTTTTCCTTCTTGCTCGACAAGACCAGCCAATTCCTCAAGACTCGTTGGCACAATCATATCAATTCCTCCTCATACCAAATCACACCTGCTTCATTTTCAAACAGATAGACTGTTTCATCTTCCATGACAACACCACCCACTAAACGGTGCTTATCTGATTCTACCTCGTTGATAAATACAGTTGCAATTTCTCCATATTCAGCAAAAAATGTACGCACTTGCTGGAGAGCTTTCGCTTTTTTTCGTTCTTCATACATGGTCATCGAAAATCGCGCGCTAGCTGCGAGAATACCCGCTCCAACTACACCTGCTAGCAAGGCTGCTTTTTTCTTGTTCATATCCAACATTTTACCACAATTCATGATAAAATAATAGACAGGAGGATCATTATGTCACATTCTATTTTATTTGAAAAAATCAAAGAAGTTACCGAATTACAAGGTATCGCTGGATTCGAACACGAGGTCCGCAATCACATGCGCCAAAAAATCACTCCATACGTTGATCGTATTGAAACAGATGGATTGGGAGGGATTTTCGGAATCAAGGAGACAACCGAAGAAAACGCTCCTCGTATTCTTGTAGCTGCCCACATGGATGAAGTTGGTTTTATGATTAGTCATATTCAAGCAGACGGAACATTCCGAGCAGTAGAAATTGGCGGTTGGAATCCACTTGTCGTATCTAGCCAGGCCTTTACACTACACCTGCAAGACGGTCGAAAAATTCCTGTTATTTCTGGCTCTATGCCTCCCCACCTTTCCCGTGGTACGAATGGTAGCGCTGGACTTCCTGCTACAAAAGATATCATCTTCGATGCAGGATTTAGTTCAAAAGAAGAAGCAGAAACATTTGGCGTACGTCCTGGTGACATTCTCGTTCCGAAAAGTGAGACCATTTTAACTGCAAATGGCCAAAACATCATTTCCAAGTCTTGGGACAATCGTTTTGGGGTGCTAATGGTAACAGAATTGCTCGAAAGTCTATCAGATATCCCTCTTCCAAATCACTTGATTGCTGGTGCCAATGTCCAAGAAGAAGTTGGCTTACGTGGTGCATATGGATCCACAAACAAATTTAACCCTGACATCTTCCTCGCTGTCGATTGTTCCCCTGCAGGTGATATTTTTGGAGAACAGGGCAAAATCGGTGACGGTACCCTCTTGCGATTCTATGATCCAGGGCACATCATGCTCAAAAACATGAAAGACTTCCTTCTCACAACCGCAGAAGAAGCTGGTATTAAATTCCAATATTATTGCGCAAAAGGTGGCACTGATGCAGGAGCAGCCCATAAGCAACTACACGGTATCCCTTCTACTACAATTGGCGTCTGTGCTCGGTATATCCATTCACATCAAACTCTTTACAATATGGATGATTTCTTACAAGCACAAGCCTTTCTACAAGCCATTGTGAAAAAATTAGACCGTTCAACAGTAGATTTAATGAAGCAATACTAAATAGAAAAAGCAACAATGGGATGAATTGTTGCTTTTTTATTATCTTGTTATTCCCATTAACTTACGTACTTCTGGGATTCTTTGAAGCTGCGGCAATAACATCATTGTCACAACAACTCTGAATGGAATTTCTAATACTTTAAAAATACGTCCCTGAACAAAAAACTGGACTGAAATAGGGACCTGTTGGTAGATTTGATTTAAAATTGGGGTCAACAGGAAGGTTCCAATCCCCATAATCACCGTTGTCGCAAGTAGCACATAGAGCCAATCTTTGATTTTATGAATGTCTAATTTCTTTCCATAGTAGAAATAGCCATATAAAAAACCTTGAACTGCTTCTAACAGGGTAAACCAAATAATGAATGCGTATCCCGAGTTTAAAGCAGTCAACACATCATTCACCACAAACACAACAACTGCAATCCATGGACCTGCCAACATTCCGATCAATGTATTTGCAATAAATGACAGACTAACTTTCAATATATTCGGTATAATCCAAAATGAAAAGTAATGACCCAAGATGTAACGTACAGCGATTAACATCGCCAACGCAACTATTAGCTGCACTCCTAATTTAGGAGATTTTTTCGAAAACATATTCTGCTCCTTTTATCAAGTGGAGCTGTCGGCTGATCGACAGCGGATGCAATGGTTTACCGCGCTCTCGCTTCGTTGTACAGCAACATCCCATCCATACACACTTAACGCAAACCACCTACTCTGCGCAAATTACTTTGCCATTTCATTCTACCATATCTCTATTCTTTTGACTAGAGCCTTCCCTGACAAAATCTCAACTTGACGTTGTCTGTTGATGCATCTATTCAACTCCTTACTGCTATCCCTTTTGCACTTGAATAACCCCATTCTAGGAAAAACACTCCTCACTTACAAGAGCAAAAATAAAAAGTGCCCGAGGTAATACTCTATAAAAATCAAAATCTGATTATTCCACAATCGAGAATTATGGAAGGCTGGAAATAGAACGAGCGCAGCTCGTCTCCACTGAACCACTAGTTTGAACTAATGTTAGCTGAGGATTATGACATAATCCTTATTTCCAACCTTCAACAGTCCCCCGGACTGTTGAAGCAAGGTGAGGTAACGACATCAGACTTTGATTTTTGACGAGTATAAGTTCTTTTTCTCCTAACAATGGTACACAAAGACGGATAACCAACTACTGGCTATCCGTCTTCCTTATTTTCAATTCTTATTTTTTCAAACGTTCTACATCACGCGCAATCACAAGTTCTTCATCAGTAGGAATGACTAAAACTTTGACCTTCGAATCAGCTGTTGAAATGTCGCCTTCTGCTCCGAAAACATTCTTTTCAGGATCCAATTCCATCCCAAACCAAGACATACCTTTCACAATTGCATTGCGTACTGTTACAGAATTTTCACCGATACCAGCTGTAAATACCAACGCATCTGCTCCATTTAACACGGCAAAGTATTGAGCAATAAATTTTTGCAAGCGATTAACAAACATATCAAAAGCAAGGGTACACTTTGCATCACCAGCTGCACGACCAGCTTCTATCTCACGCATATCACTTGATACTTCTGCAATTCCTAGGAGACCAGATTGTTTATTCAAGGCGTTGACAACATCCGCTGCATCTTTTAATTCTGCAACATTCTCAATCAGGTAAGGGATAATCGCAGGGTCAATATCTCCAGAACGTGTTCCCATCATCGGTCCAGCTAACGGAGTAAAGCCCATTGATGTATCAACGGATTTCCCGCCATCAACTGCTGTGATTGAAATCCCGTTTCCAATATGAGCCGTAATCAGTTTTAAGTCTTCAATTGGCTTATTTAATACTTTTGCAGCCTCACGCGAAACATAATAGTGAGATGTTCCATGAGCGCCGTATTTACGAACTTGATGCTCTTCATAATATTTCGTCGCAATTGGGTAACGATAAGCAACATCTGGCATGGTTGTATGGAATGCTGTGTCAAAAACAGCCACACTTGTAATATCTGGCAAGATATTCTTAAATGCGCGGATACCTGCAGCATTGGCTGGATTATGAAGCGGTGCTAGTGCTGATAATTCCTCAATTTTAGCAAGTGCTTCATCATCAATTAAAGCTGAATCTTTGAAAAATTCGCCACCAGCTACCACACGGTGACCAACACCAGTGATTTCTGAAAAGTCTTCGATAATGTGATGTGCCAACAAATCGTCTAATAAAATTTTTACCGCCTGCACATGATCAGCAATATCGAGTGTTTGACTAGCAGCTTGACCATTGAATTTAACCGTTGAAATCGAATCTTTCAACCCAATCCGTTCAATCAAACCTTTCGCTAATACTGTTTCCTCTGGCATTTGGTATAACTGCCATTTCAGACTAGAACTACCCGCGTTAATCGCAATTGTTTTTGACATAAGTTTCCCCTTTTAAGCGTTTTCCTAACTAGTATATCAAATTTTCACTTAAATTCCATTATCTTGTTTCCATTTTTTAAAATTCTCTGTAAAAGCCTGTAATTCCTCAGCATGTTGAAGATTCGTTAATGGATAAACAAAGGTTTCTAACGTCTGGACTGTCTGCTTTTGCAGAACGAAAATAGTCTTAGCCATAGCTTGGGTGCCAAAAACAGTCGCTGGAAGAGTAATCACTGCTGCAACCTTTGCATGCTCTTTCATCCAACCTTTCAGTAACGGACTTTGTGGACTTGTCAGTAAATCATTTGGTGCCAACAAGATAGCATATCCCCCTTGTTTCAGGTATTTCAAGGATTGTTCCATCAATAAGTGATGCGCATAGGTATGCTCTTCAGAGCTAGCTACTTGATAACGCTGAGCAATTCGATCATCCGGATAATAGCCAATCGGCAAATCGCTAATAATGACTTGACTCTCCTTCAGAATCTGCGGACGAACAGCATCTCCTTGTGCAAAATGCAGATTACTTCCTATCACATCCGCAATACTAGCAGACAAATCAATCAGCAAGTCATCCACTTCAATACCAAGATAGTCAATCTCTTTTTGACTATGATTTAAAATAGTCTGCGCTAAATTACCTGTTCCTGATCCAATTTCTAGGACCGTTACTTGCTGCTCATCAACCAATTGCTCCAACAGGAAGGTAAGGATAAAACCGATACTATCCGGTGTAAATTGGTGATTGTATTGCATCGGTTCGGTCTGATTAGCCTTGATAAAAAGAAACTGATACGCTCTCCGCCATTCCTCAGTTGTTAATTGTAACTTCTTCAAGGCACTGATATTACGAGACACCCTTTCATTTTCATGGCTACCTGTTACATAGGCAGCATTCTGCTCAATCAAGGCGTCATAAATATTTGTTCCCAAAAGATTTTGGATCGTCTGGACATTTTCTAATAGCAGGTCATAAGCCTGTTCAATCTTTTCAAAATTCATACTCCTATCATATCAAAAAACATCATTTTTCGCTAGGTAGAGGAAAAGAATAGGAGAAGTCATGACCAGCTGTCGTCGTGACCGTCACAAGAAGCCAGCCTTTTTCAGAGTGATAGTGGGAGCTACCTTTGGAGAATTGGAGATTGCCCTGTGCATTAGTCGTTTTGGGAGTTTCTTCCTCTTTTGTCTCTTCTAGCTTTTCACGGCTGTCTGTCTTAGAGGGAGAAGCAACCTCTTCTGTACCTTGTTTTGTTTCGGTAACTTCTTCCTTCTTTTCTTCTTTCTCAGTCTGTTTCACCTCGACGTGAGAATCCGAAAACTTACTTGCATCCTCGATCTCCTTACGAACCGTATCCTTGGTCAACTCTGCCATCAAATACGCTTCTGTCCCCTCACGATTAGCAAGTACAATTCGGCTTTCTGCTAGCTGACAATGAAGGTAAAACTGCAAGAGCAAGCTAAATACCGCTACCATCAGCAAGGCATACAGCATGACACCTGCTTTACTTCTTTTCTTCAAATTGATAAACAAAACTTCTCTCCCAACCATTTTCAAATACAAAATCAATCTGAACATACTGGCTTTCTTGGTAGACAGTTGCAGCGGCTACCTGATACAGCATCGGTTGGTAACCACGACCACGATCGTTTGTCTTGCGAAAATCATCTGCCTTTGACTTTCCGAAAGATAATTGTTGCCCTGATTTATCGACATATAGGCGATTGTTCTCCACTTTGACTAGCCGAACCCCATCCAATTCCGAGCGAAACTGGTCTACAAAAACAAGCCAGTCCTTCTCTACATTCGTCGTCTGATAGGCTATTTCATGATGAATCAGCTTCGTCAGCCCCTCAAAAACGAGTAATCCACCAGATAAAATCAGCAGAGCAACCAAACACTCTAACAAGGTAAAACCTGCCACCTTACTCTTTCGCCACATGAAGTAGCTCCTTCCCATCATGGTATACCCTAATCTGCTGCTCATCGCGTACAACTTCTACTGTCAAATCATTGAGACTAAACCGATCTTGCCTAGTTTGAACCGCCATTTTAGCAAGCGATAACAGTTCCTGTTGCTGCATTTCTGCCACCTGCTGCCTGCGACTCTGCTGAATTCCTGATAACAACAGACTGGTAATCATTGCAAAAATAGCAAGGGTCACCAGACTTTCCATTAAGATATACCCTTTACTCTTCTGTCTTTTTATAACGTCCACTCCCTAAATATAATTGATAACGTACTATTTTCTGGTCCGTTAAAAACTGTAATTTTGCCAAAGAAGAATTTCCTCCATCCTTGTCAAAGACAATCTTTTGCCCATTGTCTACCTGAACCGACTCTGGCAAATAAAGGCTTTGATAGCCATTGGTTATTTGCTGAGGCGTCACATCTAGCGAAATCGTCTGTTGAGATGAGACTGCTAACTTCTGGCTACTTTTGTAGAGTTGTTCAAATTCCATAAAAAAGACTTGCTCCTCTACCTGTCGGAAAACCGAATGAACTGAACCAGACAAGGCAAGTGCTAGAAAGCTCACGATAAATAGGGTCAATAAACTTTCTAGCAAAGTGAAGGCCTTAAGGGTTGACCGTACGAGATTGGCCTGTATTTTTTGCAAAGTATTCATTGTAAGCCTCTGCCTGTTCTTCTGAAATCATCTCTTCTTCTACTAATTTGGCAACGCTAACTTCACCACTATGCTGCAACGTGTACAACTCAGCCTGACCTTCTACTACTTTGACCACAGCAGCATTTCCTTTTTCATGCACTGCTTCTTTTTGTTTACTTAAATTCGGTACAAATAATAACAATAGCACACTAATAACTAATAGTACCACTAACATTTCTACCAAAGTAAAGGCTTTTGCTTTCATTTTCATCAATTTTTTCATCTTAAATCTCCATATTTTGATAAATCGGTAACAGCATAGCTGCGTAAATAAGGACAACGACCAAGGCTACAAAAATAAAGACAAGGGGCTGGATCAACTGCATGCTAGCATGTAATTTACTAAAGAAATTCTCCCAGCATTCATCAGCATAGATGGCCAACTCCCGTCCTAACTTGGACTTCACCTGTCCATATTCAATAATCAAACTCAGTTCTCGTTTAAAGAAGGGGTACCGCTTAATTTGCTCTTCAAAAGAAATCCCATTAGACAATGCTACTTCTAAATCCTGTCCTAAAGCTCGGAAAAGGGCTGATTGCTGTTCTTGCATCAAACTCAAAATTTGTGTCATTTCTAATCCTTGACCGATTAAACTCCCCCATTCACGCGCATAATATGCGGTCAAGTACAATTGAACGAACTTACCAACAAACGGTAACCTTGCTAACAAACTAAAGACGCGGATTTTATTTGTCTTTTTATACCAAACTGTCACTATCCCGATGAATACTAGGTTAGTAGCAACAGCTCCCAAAAAGATTGTCGGTAGGTAATGAATGATTGTCGTTGCTAGATTCCCTTCTTCCAATTGCGGAAGCAGATAATTTTTCAAACCGAGCATAATCAAAACTAAAAATCCCAGCAATATCAATGGATACGTCGCGACTTCAATCAATTTTTTCCGAACTTTTGCAAGATTTGTTAGGTAAGCCTGAATATTCATTAGACTCAGCTGTATATTCCCGTGTACTTCCGCTAAAGCGACTTGGGTGACAACTGCATCTGAAAACTTCAAATCCGCTAGCAAAGCCGCAAAGGATTTTCCAGCCAGCAAACCGTCTGACATCTGATTTGTGTACTCGTCAGCCAGCAAGCGACTCCGTTTTAAGAAATCCACAATTTCTACCAAGTGAAAACCACTTGAAAATAGATTGGCAAATAATTCAATGATTTTACGCTGGCGTAGCAAAGACAATTTTTTCAGTTTCTGCTTGCTGAGGACTGATATGTCCTGCTGCAAGAAGGCTTTCAATTTGCTGATTCCACTGGTCTGCGGAATGATTTTGGTAGTCCTTGTTTGCAAAGTCAACAACACCTCCTCCTCCAATTAAACGTTGGTAAGCAATTCCTTGTAAGGCGTGGCGCAATTCGTCTTCGCTCACCCCTAACTCTAGCATCCGAGCATAGACTCCAGCGATACTCTTGGCATGAACGGTTGAAAAAATTGTTGCTCCTGTTAAGCTCGCTCGAATCACTGCTCGGGCCGTTTCTGTGTCCCGAATCTCCCCAATAATTAGCAAATCCGGCCGATGGCGCAGGGACAGCTTTATCAGATTATCATAGGTGGCTCCGATTGCCTCATTCAATTGCAATTGGAGCATGTCTTCCTGCTTAATTTCCACAGGATCTTCAATCGTTAAAATTTGTTGATTGGCGAATTTCAGCCTGGCAAGATGATACATAAGCGTTGTCTTGCCAGAGCCGACTGGACCCGAAAAAAGGTAAAGCCCTCGTCCCTTGATTTCTTTTCCAATTCGCTCTGCTGCATTAAACCAAAATTTTAAATCGTGATCATTATCGTAGAGAAAACGGATTACCAGACTTTCCTTACCTCTATAATCACCTACTGTCGAAAAGCGCAACGGAATCTGACCTTGACCATAGTCATAATCACACGACCCTTGTTGACTACGCCGCTTCTCTCCCACATTCATGCCTGCAACGAACTTAAAATGGCTAATCAAAGCAGCATACTCCACCTCATCATAATCACCAATAAAACGACGTTCATCCATAATCCGCTCATAGAGCTGGTAGTGAGTCTCCTTGGGGACTAAGTACAAGTCGCTGACCCGCTTTTCTACTGCTTTCTGAATCATTTCTTTTGCTAAATCTTGAATCATATTTCCTCCTCACTTTATCTATTCGCAACGCTTCTTCTTTTTTCAAAAAATTTTTCTAAAAACCAACGAAATCATTCACTACTTTGAGAAACTTCCTTTGATATGCTTGCCAAATGAGTTAGTCGTTACTACTCAATGAAAATCAAAGTTAGCATTTTTGCAACTTACTTAAATAGTTTGCTATTTTTTATTACTATCCGTTGCATTTGCTGAAAAAGCATTCTATTTGACTCACTTAGTCTACTCCATTTTATAGCGAAAAATAAATAACTATTTTGAAATTAAATGAGTATAAAAATGAGAGAATATACTATCACATATTTCACTCTAAAAGAAAAGACCTAGGAGGTATAAATCATCCCAGATCTTTTTATTGTATATTTCCTTATAGCTTAGCAATCACCCTGAAACAAGACTAAAACATCCACTGGACTTCCTATCCTTTCGAATTTTTAGGGATACGGCTAAAATAGCCCACTGGGCTATTCACTCTATCTAGTTTTTAGGAGTGAAGCTAAAAACGTCCACTGGACTATTCGCTCTTTCTTGTTTTTAGGAGCAAAGCTAAAATAGCCCACTGGGCTATTTTACTCCTCCATAAAGCTGTTAAAGACTTCTTCAATCATATCCCATTCTGCTGTTGCGTCTTCTGGGATTGGCTGGAGGTCTCCCTCTGTACCGTCTTCATTTTCAACGTAGGAGTAGGCTTGAATTTCAACCTCTCCATTTTCATCTTCTTCTGCACTTGCAGGAATCAAGAGAACGTAATTTTTCCCAAATTCTTCTTGACCATCAATCGTTAAGAGGATTTCAAATAAACTTTCATTTCCATTATCATCCACCAAGGTGATAAGTTCACGTTCTTCGTGATTATGATCGTGTTCGTGATTATGTGCCATGTGTTACTCCTTAAAATGTTCTATCTAAATAATTTTGCAAAATGAGCTGCGCAGCTAATTTGTCAATAACTTTTTTACGTTTGCCACGACTAATGTCTGCTTGCTCAATCAACATGCGTTCTGCAGCTACGGTCGTCAATCGTTCGTCTTGATACTTGACTGGTAAGCCAAACAAGGTTGCTAATCGGTCTCCATAGGCCTGACTCGCCTCTACACGAGGGCCGCTCGTATTGTTCATATTCTTAGGTAAGCCCACTACAAATGTATCAACCTTATATTGATTGACTAATTCTGTCAGGCGTTCAAAGCCAAACTCGCCTTTCTCCTCGTCAATCGGAATAATTTCCAACCCTTGTGCTGTAAAACCAAGCGGGTCTGAAATGGCTACTCCGACCGTTTTAGAACCGACGTCTAATCCCATTATTCTCATCAGAGGTCAATCCCATTTCCCTTCAGGTAAAAACGCACCAACTCTTCAACAATTTCATCGCGTTCATACTTACGAATCCGATTACGTGCATCGTTATAACGAGGGATATAAGCTGGATCTCCACTCAGCACATAGCCCACAATTTGGTTAATAGGATTGTATCCTTTTTCATCCAAAGAACGATAAACATTTGTTAAGGTCTCGCTGATTTCCTGTTTATTGATGTCATCTAACCGAAAACGAACAGTTTCTTCTGTGAATCCCATACTTACACCTTCTTTCTTTATTCTACTAGTCTGATTATAACATATTTGATACCTCTTTTCAATGTTTCAAGCCGAAATCACGCCCGTCCTCGTTAAAATTTAGCATCTATCAGAAAAGAGCTTGGGCGCTTAGCTCAAACTCCTTGCTCTTTAACTCTATAAAGCAGCTCGTAAACGGGCTTGCGCATTTTCTACGTTCCGCACAGAACGCGGTAGAAAGGCACGAATGTCATCCTCTTTGTAACCAACTTGAAGACGTTTCTCATCAATCAAGATGGGACTTTTTAAAATACGAGGATTTTCTGTAATCAGTTCAATCACTTCATTGACACTCAATTCTTCGATATCACAGTTGAGATTTTTAGCATATCGATTTTTAGACGATACAATACTTGCAATGCCATTTTCTGTCTTTGTCAAGATATTTAAAATCTCTTCTTTGCTGATTGATTCTTTCCCTAAATTGTGCTCATTGTACGATAGTTGGTGAGCGTTAAGCCAGTTTTTAGCCTTTTTACAACTCGTACAGCTCGAAACGGTATAAATTTTTATCATGTAGTCTCTCCTTTGCTACATTTTCTTAAACACATTATACCCTATTATAGCATAAAAACGCTTCGGTCTAAAGACCTATTTTTCATTTTTTATGCCTATTTTTTAGTAAAAATCAACAATTATCATCCGTCATATGGGGAATTACCCCAGTTGGTCCTAGCAAAAAAATGAAAAACTAGGAATCTTCCTAGCTGTTCACCTTAATCTTCTAACTCAATGCCGCCATCTAAATCAAGGACTACCTCTTGATTTTCTGCTGCGACAGCGTCTTTGCTCTCTTCAGCTTTTTCTTCTTTGTCTGCCGTTTCTACCACTTCCGTTTGTTCTGAATCTTCAATCAAACCATAGTGGACACGAATTTTTCGGTCGATTTCTGCAAAGATTTCTGGATGTTCCTCCAAATATTTCTTGGCATTTTCTGAACCTTGACCGATTTTCTCATCGTTGTAAGAATACCAAGCACCTGCTTTTTTGATAATACCAAGATTACTTCCGATTTCAACTAATTCACCAGTCTGTGAAATACCGTGACCATACATGATTTCAACAACTACTTCCTTAAATGGTGGAGCTACCTTATTTTTGACGATTTTGACCTTGGTTTCTTTTCCGACATTGGTATCTTTTTGGTCACCACTACCCTTAATCTGGGTATTTCCACGAACATCCATACGGACAGACGCGTAGAATTTCAGCGCACGTCCACCAGGCGTTGTCTCAGGATTTCCAAACGACACACCAACCTTTTCACGCAATTGGTTGATGAAAATGGCTATCGTCTTGGTTTTATTGATTGAAGCAGATAGTTTCCGCATCGCCTGACTCATCATCCGAGCTTGCAAACCAACGTGGCTATCCCCGATCTCACCATCAATCTCAGCGCGAGGAACAAGGGCAGCAACCGAATCGACTACCACTAGGTCAACTGCGCCTGAATCAATCAACTTTCCTGCAATTTCAAGTCCCTGCTCACCAGAGTCCGGTTGTGATAAAAGCAACTCATCAATGTTAACACCTAGCGCTTGGGCATAAGCCGGATCAAGTGCATGCTCAGCATCGATAAAGGCTGCAATACCACCCTCTTTTTGCGCCTGAGCAACTGCATGAAGAGCAACCGTCGTCTTACCTGAACTTTCAGGACCGTAGATTTCGATAATCCGTCCTTTCGGATAACCACCAGCACCTAAGGCAATATCAATAGACAAGCTTCCTGAACTCATGACTTGGACTTTTTGTTCTGCCCGTTCTCCGAGGCGCATAATCGCTCCCTTACCAAAGTCTTTCTCAATGATTTTAAGGGCATCATCTAAGGCTTTTTTCCGTTCATCACCATATTTTTTGGTAATATCTTCTAATTTTTTACTTGGTTTTTTCGCCAATTTCTTTCTCCTCTATTTCTAATTCTCAGCTCATTATAGCAAATTTTTGTGCTTTAACAAAATCTTACGCATAGCACTCAAAGCATGCAAGCAAGCAATTTGTCGCATATGTTGTTCAGTATAGCCACCTAGTTCAACCTCTGACACTGTCATACAGTTATCGAAACAAATGGCAATATAAAAGTACGCTAGGACATTGTCAATTTGCGATTCAGGCTTTATAGTGCCAAGTAGCGCCAGGCCTAGAATAGCTCCTGAGTTTTTACAGATGCTTTTTGCCAACTCTTCTGCTTTTGCAGCATTACAAACTGAATCTGATACCACAACACCACCTTTAAATAGTTGACGACCCTGTAAAGCAATTGTCAACTCAGATTGAAGCAAGCCTGCTGTTACATTTTCAGCAATGGCGAAGGTAATTTGTTGTTTTTCCAATTCGTCAGCTAGAATCCTAGCTAGACTGTTGTCTTCTCCGTACCCATAAAGGCAAGATGCAAGATTTTCTCGTGCAAGAATCTCTTTTTCCAATTGATCTAATTTTTCATTGGCTATAATAGAGTTATCCGCTTTCGTAGATAGGCGTAGGGTAACCTCTCCTGTCTTGGCGTATGGAGCTAGGGTCGGATCAGACTGAGAAGCAATCAAATCCTCTAAAATAGTCACTAGCTGACTTTCACCGATACCAAAAAAGCGCAATACACGGGAGTATAGCTTTTCATTGGAATGAAGCAACAAGGGCTGTAAACTTTCTGTAAACATAGCTTTTAACTCACTCGGAGGGCCAGGCAACACAACATAAGTTACACCGTCTTGTTCTATTAACCCACCGACTGCTAGACCTGCTGGGTTTTGCAGTGCAATACTGCCCTCTACCAACTGAGCTTGTCGGTCGTTATTTGGTGTCCGAATACGACCTTTTCTACTTGCAAAAAAGCGGTCTAACTTGGCCAAAGCTGTTTGATCAAAAACTAGATTTCGACCTAAAAATTTAGCCAATGTCTGCTTGGTCAAATCATCTTCGGTCGGCCCTAGTCCACCACAAAGAACGACTAACTCACTTCTCTTGCTCGCCACCTCTAGGACAGATACGAGACGCGCTTCGTTGTCACCAACTGCTGTATGAAAAAAGACGTCAATGCCTAATTCTGCACATTTTTCCGATAAAAATTGCGCATTTGTATTGACGATTTGTCCGATCAGTATCTCAGTTCCAACCGCAATCAACTCCGCTTTCATCTGGACCTCCTTCATATTATTATTCGTAAATATTTCCTTGATTATAACACAAAAAGAACCATTTCGGTTCTTTTTAGAGATTTTGTAGGAGAGTCAAGAGTCCCATAACATTATTGAGTACATGAAGCGAGATTGGAAAAGAAATATTCTTATCTGTTTTCAAATAAATAAGAGCAAATACCAAGCCAAAACCAAAATGCCCTAAAACGCCAACAAATTCTGATAGCTGAAATTGATGTACATGTAAAACTGCAAATAAAACTGATGAAATAATAATAGCTAAACTTTTTGGCAGATAATTTAAAAGAGTATTAAGCAAGAACTGACGATAGAACAGCTCTTCAACAAGAGGACCAAAAACTCCCATCACACTGAGAATCAGATAAGCTGGATACTGTTTTACTACTGCATATATCCCTGTATCATTGGTCAATTCTTGCTGTATATGAAATAGCTGACGTACCCCACCCTCGAAAAAATCAAAGAGATGATGAACTATCACCATCAATAAATAGCCTAAAAGAAGGATACCCAACGCTTTTAAGGGATGCTTTTTCAGCCAGCTAGATTTTTCGGTTAATTTATCCCAATAAGCATAGATGCCTAGGATACATAAAGCAGTATAAACCGTAAATTTAATAGGAGCTTTGAGCGTTGCAGGCAAGAGCCAATCTCCCAAACGTCCCCAAAACATCACACTATACAAGACTACAAAAACTACAACTGATTTTCTTTGCCTTTCCATAAAGCCACCTTTTTCCTGATGAATTTTGAAATATCTATTAGAAAAAGGATAAAAATAACGCCGACTGTCAAATAGGCATAGAAGACCAGGCTTTTCTCGCTTGTTAAGAGCAACAAAGTAAGAATTAGGATTAGCAATCCATATTTTAAAACTAACTTTTTCTTATTGTAGCTCGGCGTTTCAAGTCCTATCACGGCATCAAAGGAGAAACCGTAAAGTTGACTCAATTCTTTCAAGTAATCAGCTGCTGGAATGGTTCGCTCATTTTCCCAATTGGAAATGGTTTGGCGGCTGACACCTAGTTTTGTAGCGAGATACTCCTGTGAATGACCTGCTTTTAGACGATTGTCTTTTATCACTTGTCCTATTGTCATATTTCCTCCTCAGTTTACAGTAGCACATGAAAGTTGTCTAGGCCAAATCCTTTGACAAGATAGGTCAAAATGCTTTTCCATAGGGCTTTAATGAAAATCACAATCCACTTCATGGTCATTGACAAGCCCTGCTGCCTGAAGATAGGAATAGACGCAGACAGGACCCACGAAGGTAAAACCTCGTTTTTTCAAATCTTTTGATAGTTGTTCTGACAAAGCTGTCTTGCTAGGCACTTCACGATAGTCCTTTACACGATTGTCAATCGGTGTAAAATCCACCCAAGACCAGAGATAATCTGCAAAGGTACCATACTCCTCCTGAACCTTGAGAAAGGCTCGCGCATTTTGTCGTGTCGCAAAAATCTTGGCTCTATGGCGGATAATGGCTGGATTGTGCAGCAGACTTTCCAATTCACTGTCTGACATCTGCGCAACGACTTGCACATCATACCCATGAAAAGCTTTTTGAAAAGCTGAGCGTTTATTGAGAATGGTTTCCCATGACAGACCAGCTTGATAGCTTTCGAGACATAAGAGTTCAAAAAGGGATTGCTCGTCTTTGAGAGGTCTCCCCCACTCCTCATCGTGATAGGCGACATACAAGGGATTGTTTTCCTTAACCCAACCGCATCGTTTCATAGTTTTTACTCCTATTTCATTAGCATTTTAAGGGCTGATTTGATGTAATTTTCAGCCGTATCGGTCGTTCCTTCAAAGAATTTCTTGATTTTCTTCAACTCGGCTGGACGGTAACCCAAGGCCTCCATTGCTTCCATAGCTTCATTAAGAGCAGTATTGGCGGATTCCTCAACAGCTAGGCTTGGCACTTCAGCTTGCTCTGATAAGACAAATTTGCCTTCCAAATCAAGCACCATTTGCTGGGCTGTTTTTTTCCCAATCTTTGGAAACTTAGTCAAGTAAGTAATGTTTTTCTGTTCAATCGCTCGCACCAAACCGTCGTTGTCATCTACTGCAACAATCGCAAGAGCAGTTGTGGGGCCAATTCCTGATACAGAAATTAGGTTCAGAAAAACTGATTTTTCAGCCTCTGTTCGAAACCCATACAAGAGGTGGGCATCCTCACGAATAACCTGATGAGTGTAAATCGTCACCTGCTGATTCATGTCACCTGAGTAGGCATAGGGATTGGCAACTTGAAGAATAAAACCGATGCCACCTACTTCGACCACAATATATTTAGTTGTTATTTTCGTTAAGATTCCTTTGATATAATCGTACATAATCTCTTTCTCTCTAATATTTACCTAGTTCACGAAGACTGGTATGATTTTCCTGAATGCGGCGGAACATTTTTTCCATATCGGACGTTGTAAAATGAACCAAGACGGGTCGCCCATGCGGACAATTATAAGGATTTTTACAGGTCGCTAATTGGCGCAATAAATGCCGAGCGGAATAGTCATCTAAGGTATGATTAGCCTTGATTGATCGCTTACAAGACATCATAATCGCTAGTTCTGCTCGATACCGCTTGATAGACACCTCATCCGTGAGTAAGAGCATGTCACACATCTCATAGACAGCAGATTCAATCTCGTCTTCTTTCATCCAAATGGGATGTTCACGCAAAATGAATTGGTTGACACCATATTCCTCTAAATTGACACCAACTTGACGTAAAGAGTCTGTTTTTTGCTTGAGCGATAAGGCATCATTTGCTGGAAAATCAAATATGTAGGGCACTAATAGTTGCTGAGAAGAAGCATCTACATGAGCAATGCTCTCGCGGTATTCTTCATACTTCACACGCTCTTGAGCTGCGTGCTGGTCAATGATATAAAGACCTGATTTTCCTTGCGCAAAAAGATACGTTCCATGCATTTGACCAAAATATTCCAACTCTGGGAAGGTTGAGGTTTCTTCATTTTCTAGGCGATCAGCTAATTTGGCTACTTCTTTTCTTTCAAGACTTGGATGTTCTGAATTAGCGGAAGTAACTTCCTCTCTCTGAGCAAATTTGACATTGACAATTTTGTCAATTTCTTTGTCAACTTGATTGACAGATTCGAATCCTTTGATTTCTTCTGCAACCGTCTCTGATTTGACAAAGAAATCTTGTCGGACAGTATCATAATAAAGGTTGCTCTCTTTTAAGGGAAGTGTGACTTGCTCTGTCTTTACCGCTTTCCTCGTGCTAGACTTGGCGAGATTTTCTAAGGCATCTGGAATCAAATCTTGCTCTTTGAGTGCTACTGCAATGGCTTCACGAATAAGGGTCATCAATTCCTTTTCTTTTGAAATCCTCACTTCCTGCTTGGTTGGGTGCACATTGACATCTGCTAGATACGGATCAATCTGAATGGCAATCACAGCAAGCGGAAAACGACCGACCATGAGCTTGCTACCATAGCCGTCTAAAATCGCACGATTGAGCAAGAAATTCTTGATATAGCGTCCATTGATAAAGATGCTGATATAATTGCGATTGGCCCGTGTCAATTCTGGCAATGAAACATAGCCTGTCACCTCAAAATCCAAATCTTCTGCTGTGATTTCAACCATTTTTTTAGCTGTAGCAATGCCATAAACACCTGAAATAGCCTGACGGAGATTTCCTGTTCCTGCTGTCTGAAGTAATTCTCGTCCTTCATTCATCAAGCTAAAGGCAATCTCAGGGTGAGCCAAGCTCAAGCGATTAATCACATCGACAATATGGGACAATTCCGCCTGCTGACTTTTGATATATTTGAGACGAGCGGGCGTATTGTAGAAGAGATCCTCTACCGTAATCCGTGTACCGACAGGACGACTAAGGACTTCTTCTTTAGTAATTTGACCTGCTTCAGCTTCCAGTAACAGACCATGAGGGGCCGTTTCTGTTGCCGTTTCAATCCTAATCCGACTGACAGATGCGATGGAAGGCAAGGCCTCGCCACGAAAACCAAGTGTCCGAATACGAAATAAATCAGACTGGCTTTTGATTTTACTAGTTGCATGACGGCGAAGAGCTAAGGACACTTCATCTGGTGCAATTCCCTCTCCATTGTCACTGATTTCAATTTTTTTCAGTCCCGATTCTTCGATACAGACGCTAATCTGGCTAGCTCCTGCATCAATCGCATTTTCCACCAATTCTTTGACAACGCTAGCTGGGCGTTCAATGACCTCTCCTGCTGCAATCTGATTGGCTAGGACTTCTGGTAATTCAATAATAGTTGCCATAATATCTTCTCGTCTTTCTAATGTCCCTATTATACCATAAAGACCGAGCGTTTGAGAGAATGGAGAGGCGTGATACAGAGCTCGAATCATGCAAAAAGAAACTTCGCTTTTCTAGTTTATGGGTTCCGGTATCAACACCACTTCTCTGACTAGACTTGCCAGAATCGGGTATCCATCACTACATCAAGCTCCTGTTACTACAGTGAATTGAGAACTGAACACGGACTAAGAGCTGTGTAAAAAAGAGACGCAGATGTTCCAACTTTAGCTGGTTACAGCTGAGGCTCCCTTTAGGGATAGATTTCCTTGTGTTCATCAAACACAAGGAAATCTATCTTTTTTACCGTAGCTGTTACGAGCTTGCCCGTTCTACAGATACGGATGCCCTAAGGGTATACTTTGCTCTTGACGTCCTTTGTATCTTATGAAGGAATAGGGCAAGGCAAGAAGCTACAGATAGAACTGGCATTAATGGAGGATTACTTCATAATCCCTATTTCCAACCTTCAACAGTCCACTGGACTATTGAAGCAAAGCGACTTAACAATGTCCTAACCTTTATTCAATTCACTATAATTCCGATAAAAAAGGCTGGATTTGTATTCCAACCTTGACTTATTTATACATTCGTTTTTTCACCAGAAGGCGGTATTTCCTTGATTTGTTGGTAGATACGATGCCAAAATACAAAGGAAATTCCTACTAATAGTAGCCCTACAATGGGAAATAGCAAACGATAACCAACCCCTGCTCTCATCAGTTCTACTACTAAGGCAAGAATGCTGATTAAACCCGCAACAATCAAAATATAAAACAACCGTTGAAAAGAGCGCATGATTTTCTGATCCATATTCGTCTCCTTTTGTGAAAGTATGTTTATGATAGCATATATTTAATAGAATTGCAAACAGCTATTTCCTCAAAGATTGGTTAATAGCTGTCACCTGCTTTTTCATGGCTTGGTAATTGATAAAAAAGATAAGGGCATAAATGACAACAAAAATCATTTCAAAAAATAGTAGCCAAGGGAGATTGAGCGGAAACCAGCCTGCTAGTACGCCGAGCGAGGTAAAGCCGATTGCGGTTAGAAGAAAATGTACCACCGTCATTTTAAGCAAACTCCAATCTTGCTTAAAAATCCGATTAACAATTTGAAATAATAGACCAATAGCCGCCCAGATAAGGGCTGAAATCAGCATGACTTCTACCAAATTAAAATGCTGCAGATAATACTGCCCCAAGGTAGATGTAGGATTGAGTGACAGATAGGTGCCGTGTCCAAAAATAGCAGACATCAGCAGCGAGATGCTAAGACCAATAGTGACGCCTAAACTAGCGGAATAAAGATAGGGTTTCATAAGTTCAATGCCTCCTTGATACGTTTGAGATAGCGACGGGACGAGTAAGTCACGTCTTTATTTTTTAAGACAAGTTTAACAAGACCGTTTGTGGTCACTTGTAAATGGTCCAGTTGATGTAAATTGATGATTTCCGATTGCGAAACCTGCAAGAAATACTGCGGCAACATCTCCTTGACCTGATAGAGGCGCAAAGAAGATGTGTAACAGTCATCTTTCGTTTTGACCTGCAAGATACGATTTTCCAAATAGAGGGTGTAAATATCATCCCAATCCAGAAAATAGACATTCTCCCCCTTTTTGACCGTTAAAGTAGTTGAAACGGTGTCCAGCCGCTTGGTATAAGCAATCAAATCCGCAATAACTGGGGTCACGGCACGCGCTTCAATCATGACCCTATCTTCTGCAATATCCGGGTCAATCTCAACTCTTACTTTCATATAGAACTCCTTTCTTGCCTTTATTAAACACCATTTATGAACAGTTTGCAATAGCCGTTGCCTATGTGGCTGAATGCGGTGTTTATGTGGTTAACCATAAATAGACAACCAAAACATATAATAAAATAATAAATATTGTTGACAATCTCAAAAAAAAATTGTACAATAATAAAGTAGAAAACGTTTTCTTTTTTATTGTTTAATATGGAGGTTCGTATGGTAGGAATCAATACTGCACGCTACAGAAATGGAGATTGGATTATATAGCTCAATACTTCTTGATAGAATTTCTTACAACATATATTAATAAGGAGGTTTTCTCATGAAAAAATTAACTTTTCTGATTTTACTCATTGGCGCCTTATTTACAACTCCTATTTGGCAACATAATGCTGTACAGGCTGACACGCAAGAAAATCTGACAATCAATTTTAAAGATTTTAAATTTACAACCACCGATTATAAAGATTTTGATGTTTCAGTTAATTACTATCAAGTTGGACTAACAGAAGTAGCAGATATTATCGAAAATCAGACTGGACAAACTCTAGAATCTATCAAAGTTATTCCTAATCTTTTCCGTTCTGGTCATACTTATTCGCACACACTTAGCAGGAGCGCTTCTTTTGGACGAACAACTTTACAATTAGATGTTCACGTCGAAATCTACACCAATGGTTCTTTTCGACAAATCAATTCTGTCCAAGGGCATTACCTAGGTATAACCAACTTCATCACCAATACTTCTATTGAAGGGAAAGATGTCAGTGTTTGGTCATCAAATGGTTTTCCAACTACTGAATTGAAGTATGCTTATAGTGGTACTCTCGTTGCAACAATAAATAGTGGATTTAACGCCGGTATTAAAGGCGAACTATTTCAGGCTGGATTTCATATGAGTGGCGATAATCATTACAGACTTCCATTCAATAGAAACGGTTCAATTAGTCTCTACTAAAAAAAGGAAATACCTATGAAGCTAAGAGATAGTCTCATCATTGGAACTGCCATTATCATTGGTTCGATTATCATCAGTCTAACCATACAAGCTGGGCTGAACTACATTGCAGAAACAATTTCTATTTTCCACTAACTAAGAATCATTCTATCAAGAAGAGAAGAGGCTGGGGAATCCCCAGTCTCTTATACTAATTTCTTCAATTCAGCTAAGGCATTCATGGCTTCAAGCGGAGTCATGGCATAAATATCTAACTTCTCTAATTGTTCTAGTGCTGGATGTGGGGCGGAAAAGAGGTCCATTTGACCGACAGGAGGTTGGAAGGGGGCCTCTTCTACTCTCTGCGGTAACTGATTTTGATTTTCTAGGGATTGTAAAATAGTGTCTGCCCGCTGCAAGAGATCGTCTGGCATACCCGCAATTTTAGCCACATGAATTCCATAAGACTTATCAGCAGGTCCTGAAGCAATCTTGTGCAAGAAGGTCACTTGACCATTGTGTTCTAAGGTTGACACATGGACATTTTCTAAATGTGCCAAGGTTTCACTTAAATCGGTCAATTCGTGATAGTGGGTCGCAAACAAGGTCTTTGCTCCGATACGATCATGAATGTATTCAATAATCGATTGAGCCAAGGCCATTCCATCATAGGTGGCCGTTCCACGCCCTAATTCATCAAAGAGAATCAAGGACTGTTCGCTCGCTAAACGAATAGCTTTATTGGCTTCCATCATTTCAACCATAAAGGTTGACTGGCCACTCACTAGGTCATCTGCTGCTCCAATTCGGGTAAAAATCGCGTCAAAAATCGGTAAGGTAACAACCTCTGCTGGCACATAGGAGCCCATTTGCGCCATGATGACAATCATGCCCAGCTGGCGCATATAGGTTGATTTACCACTCATATTCGGTCCTGTAATCAACTGCATATTGGTCCGTTCATCAAGGACAATCGAATTAGGAATATAGGTCTGCTTGCCCATCACTTTTTCAACAACTGCATGACGCCCTTGTTCAATGGTTAATTGACGCGTGTCCGTAAACTGAGGACATACATAGCGCTGGTTTTCTGCCACAACAGCAAAGGATTGCAGTACATCAATCGTCGCAATAGTCCGCGCTAGCCTCTGCAGGCGACTGATATATTTTTCCACTTCTTGTCGAATCCGCATGAAAATCTCATACTCCAGATGAGCCGATTTATCACGTGCCTCGAGCATTTGTCCCTCAATTTTTGCCAACTCTTCTGTCCCATAGCGCTCTGAATTTTTCAAGGTTGCCTTCCGGAAAAAGTGGTCGGGAACGTTGTTAAGATTGGAATTGGTTACGTGGAAATAGTAGCCATCTTTTTTATTATAATCAATTTTTAAATTGTTAATTCCTGAATTGGCTCGCTCCTTGGCTTCTATTTCAGCAATCCAGCCAGTCCCTTCACGCATGACCAGACGGTATTGATCCAAGGTGGTATCAAACCCTGTCTTGATAATATTCCCATCTGTAATAGTCCCTTGGGCTTCGGGATCAATTGCTTCACTAATCAAGGCATGAAGCTCAGGAATGGCATCCAAACCTGAAATCAAGGGAGCAAGAGCAGGCTCATTCATCTGCTCTAAGATCGTCCGTATTGCAGGCACATTTGACAAAGTCTGAGAAAGTTGCAATAAGTCCTTCGGTATAGTTTTACCAAAGGAAACCCGACTAGCCAAGCGCTCAATATCATAAACCCCTTTTAAACTCTCCACCAAATCGCTTCGCTCAAAGAAATAATCTAGAAAGACCTGCACCACACGTTGACGCGATTCGATTTTCGTACGGTCAATCAAGGGGCGGTCAATCCACGAACGCAGTAAGCGTAAGCCCATGGCCGTTTTGGTTTCATCCAAAAGCCAGTAAAGACTGCCATGCTTCTTTCCTGTTCGGGCATTTTCCAGCAAATCAAGACTCGATTTGGTCGCATAATCCATCTGCAAATAATCCTTGATTTCATAATGCTGTACCTTTTGCAAATGAACCAAGTCCCGTAACTGCGTCCGTAAGACATAGCTCAGGAGTTTGCCAGCTACATTTTTTTCAATTGCAATTAAAGATGAATCAAGCAACTGCGTATCATCTGCTACTGTATCCTCATGAGATAAGAGAAGATTCATTTGAGATGTCAGAACCTGCTCCTCTTCCTCCGACAAAGAATAGCCAATGACCAATTCACGCGCACGAAGGTTACGAATTTCACCGCACAATGTCATAAAATCATCTAGGCTGGTCACAAAAAACTGCCCTGTCGCCACATCCATATAAGACAAGGCATAGGTCACGCCTTGGCGATCCACCGCCACCAAAAAGTTACTTTCAGAGCCGATTTTGGACGAGTCCACAACCGTCCCAGGTGTAATAATCTGA
The DNA here is from genome assembly GCF_001623565.1 of Streptococcus marmotae. Classification (NCBI taxonomy): domain Bacteria; kingdom Bacillati; phylum Bacillota; class Bacilli; order Lactobacillales; family Streptococcaceae; genus Streptococcus; species Streptococcus marmotae. Next base: position 694,847 of record NZ_CP015196.1, read on the forward strand.
ACAACTTCACGTCTCACGACACCAACAGCCGTCTTAGGGTCTTCCACCTGTTCAGCAATTGCGACCTTATGTCCCAAATCAACCAGAGTATCAATGTACTGCTGGGCTGCATGATAGGGAACGCCTGCCATCGGAATGGGATTTTCCGCATTTCGGTTGCGACTGGTCAAAGTTAATTCCAAAATCTGTGCTGCCTCTACTGCATCATCATAAAATAATTCATAGAAATCCCCCATGCGAAATAGCAAAAAAGCATCTGGATAGTTTGCTTTTATATCCAGATACTGTTGCATGCCGGGTGAAATTTTTTCTTTTGTCATCTCATCCCTCTCAATCCAAGTAAGATTTTATTTCAGCTTCTACCTGCTTAGCCGCTACTTCATCACGACAAATAACCAACAAGGTATCTGCTCCTGCCAAGGTCCCTAAAATCGTAGTCGGTTTTTCAATATCAATAATATTGGCCATCAAGGCTGCTTCACCCAATTCTGAATGCAGAACCAAAATAAAACTCGCACGCTCTACTTTATAGGCATATTTAGCCAATAATTGAGTAAAAGTCATTTCCTCTTGCGTGATGGGCAAGGTGTAGTAAGAACTTCCATTTTCATGCACTTTAACAAGACCCAACTCCCGCAAATCGCGCGATAAGGTGGTCTGGGTCACAGAAACACCACGTCGAACAAGCCCTTGCTGTATCTCTGCCTGCGTCCGAATCTTTTCCTCACGAATCATATCTTGAATGACTTCTTGTCTTTGTATTTTATTCACTCATCTACCTCAAACTGTATATTATATGAATAGTATAACAAATTTTAACATATTTCTCATGCGTAACATCAGAAATATGTTAAAATAGAATGAATAACTCTGGAGGTTTATTATGAATCAAAAAATGCTTGTTGCTGAAAAACTCGCAACTGCCATTTCTAGTCTTGAACTAGAAGCGATTTACGCACTATTAGAAAAACCAAAATCATCTGAAATGGGAGACATCGCTTTTCCTGCTTTTTCATTAGCAAAGGTTGAGCGCAAAGCGCCTCAAGCTATCGCAGCGGACATCGTGGAAAAATTAGATACAGACGGATTTGAAAAAATTGTTGCAACTGGTCCTTATGTCAACTTTTTCTTAGACAAAGCAGCCATTTCACACGCAACCTTGACCCAAGTCATCGAAGAAAAAGAGCAATATGGACAACAAAAACGTGGTGAAGGACAAAACATCACCATTGACATGTCTAGTCCAAACATCGCAAAACCCTTCTCAGTTGGTCACTTGCGTTCTACGGTTATCGGAGATGCCCTTGCTAATATCTATGAAAAGATGGGTTACAAGGCGCTTCGTATCAACCATTTGGGGGACTGGGGCAAACAGTTTGGTCTCTTAATCGTGGCCTACAAGCTATGGGGCGATAAGGCTGCTGTCGAAGCCAATCCGATTTCAGAATTGCTCAAACTCTATGTCCGTATCAATGCTGAAGCTGATGAAAATCCTGAACTAGACGAAGAAGGACGGAAGTGGTTTAAAAAATTAGAAGACGGAGATGCAGAAGCTCTTGAACTCTGGCAATGGTTCCGTGATGAAAGTCTAGTTGAGTTTAACCGTATCTATGACAAGCTCAATATTACCTTTGATTATATTCAAGGTGAGGCTTTCTACAACGATAAGATGGAAAAGGGAATTGGCATTCTCAAAGAGAAAAACCTCCTGCAAGAATCAAAAGGTGCCATGATTGTTGACCTTGAAGACTACAATCTCCCACCAGCTCTAATCATGAAATCAGACGGCGCAACCCTCTACATCACTCGTGATATTGCAACAGCCCTTTACCGCAAAGAACAGTACAACTTCGTCAAAAATATTTACGTCGTGGGGCAAGAACAAGCCAACCACTTCAAGCAGTTAAAAGCCGTTCTCAAAGAAATGGGACTTGACTGGAGTGATGATATGCTTCACATCGCCTTTGGTTTGGTGACAAGAGACAAGAAAAAACTGTCTACTCGTAAGGGAAATATCATCCTCTTAGAACCAACTCTTGATGAAGCCGTTTCTCGTGCCCTTTCTCAAATCGAAGCAAAAAATCCTGATTTGGAAGACAAGGAAGCTGTCGCAGAAGCTGTTGGTGTAGGAGCTGTCAAATTCTTCGACCTCAAAACAGACCGCGAAAATGGTTATGACTTTGATTTGGAAGCAATGGTATCCTTTGAAGGGGAAACTGGTCCTTACGTCCAATATGCCTACGCACGGATTCAATCCATTCTCCGCAAAGGCAACTTCACACCAGCAACGGACAACCAGTATCAATTGACTGATGCAGAAAGCTGGGAGATTATCAAACATCTCCAAAACTTCGCCAACGTCATCGAAAAAGCTGCTGACAAGTACGACCCATCCTTGATTGCCAAGTACGCGATTAACCTTGCCCAAGCCTTTAACAAATACTACGCACACACTCGCATTCTTGATGAAAGTCCAGAACGCGACAGCCGCCTAGCTTTGGCTTATGCAACAGGTGTTGTCTTAAAAGAAGCTCTTCGCCTCCTTGGTGTTGAAGCTCCTGAAAAAATGTAAAGAACAAAAGGAGTGGGCCTCAATCGTGATTTCAAAGAAATCGATTAACCTCACTCCTTTCTTTCTAGGTTCGGGCTAAACGAATCTGTATGTTGATTAACTTTCACAATTGAAAATTGTGAGCAGTTGGAAATAGGGCTAGCGAAGGAATGTTCGCTAACCCTTCTAAAAACTGTTAAAGCCATAAAGAAGCAAGGCTGGACACTTTTGTCTCAGCCTTTTTTCTATACCTCTAATAACGTTTGTTCTGACAAACTCAGATGTTTTACCTTATGTTTTTGAATAGCTTCCTCTGAAAAATGATGTGCTACTTCAATTACTGTACTGTTTAAATTTGCTAAAATATTTCGAATATTTTCTGAGTTTTCCTTATCAAGAGCAGAAGTTCCTTCGTCCACTAAAATGATAGACTTATCATGAAGAATTGCCCTTGCAATCTCTAATCGTTGCTTTTAACCACCAGACAATGAAATTATTCTATCATCACAAACGATATCCAATAAATTTGAACCTAATTCTGTGACTAATCCTAACCGACTTAATATTGAAAGAACCTTGACTTCATCTATTTCTTTTCCTAGGAGAAGATTGTTTCTAATAGAAGTCTGGAACAAGACTGGCTCTTGGCTGATTCTTGAGATAGACGAACTTAATTCAACGCTTCTATTTCCTACCCTACCAACTATTCTGCCTGAATCTGGAATAAACACTCCCTGCAATAAATCTAAAATCGTTGTTTTCCCTGTTCCAGACGAACCTGAAATAAGATATTTTTTTCCATATTCGAATGTATAACTAATCCCTTCAACTATTTTTTTGTTTCCGAAACTAAAATGAACATCTTCTAATACAATATCAACTTTATCATCAACAGATTTATCTCCTGAGAAGTCTGTCTTTACCTGTAAAATTTTGTATATCTTTTCTCGTGCTTCTTTTGTGGTATTAATTTGATTAAGCAACATTGACACATTTCGTAAAGGATAAATGACTCTATCACTTGCTAGGAACATAGCAACAACCGCACCAGCTTCTAGCTGTCCTCTAATGACAAAATACAAAGCACCAGTAATCGGAACAATATAGCCAACCCAAGATAAAATAGCAGAGATAAAATTAGCAAAATTCTGGGTATTCTTAAAAGATTTGTTTACCCCTTCAACCTCTCTTAACTTAGATGAGATTTCTTGGTTTGAAAAATTATAAGCCGAATAAGTTTTAATTACTTTTCGACCAGCAAATATACTTTTTAATCTAGCTGTAAACTCTTCGTTTGCATTTGACCACTCTAGCGACTTCTTCTGAATTAAACTGCTCATTAACTTAGGTGGCAGCATAGGCAAGAAAGAAAAGATAATAAATAGAACAGCAATAGTTGGATTTAAATAAATAAGATATCCCATAGAAACGATTCCCATCGTTCCAAAAGATAGAACGTCTAAAAGCACTCCGATATAATTGCTTTCAACTAACGTAAAGTCATTCAACATGAATGAGACAATTTCATCTGTATCATTTTTATAATCATCTACCTGCAGCTTATTTGTAATATATTGCTCCTTGATTTTAATGTTAATGATATACAACAGTTTGTTTCTTAAAAAAGAATTTAATTGTCCACTCACCATAATCAATGAATATAGTATAAAAGCAGATAAACTAAAACCCAAGACTTCCTGAATGCTACTGTTCCTATCAAACTCTGTTACCTTCGAAATAACTGATGATAATATAACTCCATCAAAAGAAGCAATCACCATCGTCAATAAAATAAAGACTAGAAGATATTTAGGAGAATATTTTAGTAAGTATTTATAATTCATGTATCTCACTCCTTTCATATTTATGAGAATATTTTAACACCACAAAATAACTTTGTCAATACTCTTTATGTTTATTTTTATATTTTTTATATTTATAATCATCTAAATGTTTTATACTATCTTAAACAAACAGTAAGGCTTGAGTTTTATATCTAACCAGAAATAAAACTCAAGCCTTACTGTTGTTAAATTATACATACTTTTCATTCATATATCGCTCCAGAGTTAGCACCATTTTTTGATTATCATCCATTTTATATAAAAATTGAGAAACTTGAAAATAGTGCAACACCACTTCTTTATCAGCAAAATCTTCACTAATATTTCCTAATAGACAGTACAAATCTGCTAATAAATAATTTGAGCGATATTGTTTACAGCGCTTAATCGCTTCTGTCGTTTCGTTAATTGCTTTTGTAATATTTTTATTAAGCCATAAAAATCTACAACAATTATAACTAAATTTAATTGATAGTTCCAGATCATCTAATGTAGTGATTCGGATATTTCGAAACTTTTCAGCTAGCTGATCATACCTATCCTCAAACCTTTCTAATTCACCACTTTCAAAATAGAAATTCATCAGTGTATTCGATAAGTGCAGGTAAATTGTATCACTTTCACTCAATTGAGATAATGTAGCTTCTAATTTATCTATTGCTTCTAGCTGTTTTTCGTAATAATAGAACGTAATCATCGACTCTATCCAAGCTAAATAGATTTGATCCGATAGGTTCAAACGATGACTTTGAGCCACTTCTGCATCATAAATATACTTTAGTGTTTCATAATCTCTATAATCTATGAATTTTTTTGATAATATTCTAAACTTCTCTAACCCTTTTGTTTCCTCTGGTTCAGTTTCATCAAAAAAGTAATTCATACTCACATTTAACTTTTTTGAAATCTCATATAATAACTCAGAACCCGGAGTATAATTTCCTTTCTCCATTCGACTAATTTGTCCTTGCTCACAGATTCCGTCTGCCAATTCTGCCTGCGATAGCTTCATTTCTAGACGCTTATTTTTTAATCTCGTAGCTAACAATATTCCCATCTTTTTTCTCCTATTTGTTTTTTCTTCATTATAGCATCAATTATATGCTAAATCAAATATTTTAAATGTTTAAAATCATATAAATCATTTGAATTAAAATTACAATACTATTCTAAGGCTCTAAAAAGAGGCTGGGACAAACGTCCCTAACCTCAGTATTTTTGTAGACTTAATAGTTTAGCGCAGTAGCTGTCAGGTTTACAGGGTGGAATTGATTTCTACGAAATCACGATTGAGCATATTTAAATATCTGTTGCTGTCTGTTCCATTGACGGTTTTTCTTTTGGTTTACGAAGTAGGAAGAAGACCGTCAAACCGGAAAATAGGAGAAAGAGCACAATGCCTAGACCATAACCTCCCAAAGTTGTAGCTTGCATTGTTTTACGCAGCATTTCATCTGAATAATAAGTAGCAATACCCCTTCCACCGATATAAGCATACGTTCCGTTTATTAACGTAACAAACAAGTAGGCTAGATACGTATAGGAGGCTGTTTCATTTTTCTTCCGGAATAAGAAAACAATTGTTGCAACAATCAATACCAAGAGGACAAGGGCTAGAATTTTATTAACTATATTTCCGTCAAATGCCATCCCCGCTTTTGTGACTTTGATTATGTCATCAATATTCGCCTTGGGCATATTCAGCTTACTATAAGTGTCTCGTACCAGTCCCTCGTCAAACGTTTTAGGAGTAAACCTTCCCCATAACTTCGCTAGTGTCGCAATGGTTGACAATGTCACTAAAATATATAAATGAATTGGTTTTTTCATCATACTTCTCCTTTGTATTATTGTTTTGTTACAATCGATTATACTCCTTTATTTTTGGCTTGTCAATTGATTCTTTAAAAAATTAAAATGCTTTTTTGCTACATAGTCATTTTCAATCTGCTTTAGCTAATGTTTTATTTTTTAGACAAATATGAGTTAAACTATATTTTTGAATCTCTTCTTCTGTAAAATGATGAGCAACCTCTATAATAGTAGCGGGTAAACTGTAAAGTTTATCTCGAACAATAGTTGAATTTTTCGAATCAAGAGCTGCTGTTCCCTCATCGACTAAAATGATTGGCTTCTTATGTAGAATTGCACGGGCAATCTCTAAGCGCTGCTTCTGACCACCAGACAAATCCATTGTTTTTTCATTGTAAACAGTATCTAAAATATCATTCCCCAATTCATTTATCAAACCAAGTTCTCCTAATACTGATACCATTTCAACATCTGTTATGGGCTTCCCTAACGCAAGGTTATCTCTGATACTAGCTTGAAACAAAGTAGGGTGTTGATTTATTCGTGCAACCTGAGATTCCAAATTTTCGGATGATAACGTACTATCTGTTATAAATACCCTTCCTTTTTGAGGTAGTAGTAATCCTTGTAATAAATCTAGGAACGTACTTTTTCCTGAACCAGATGGACCTGAAATAAGATAGTGTTTCCCAAACTCAAAGGTCATATCTACATTGTCAAAAATAGTTTTTGTTTCAAACGAAAAGGACATCTCTTTTATCACTAGTTTAGGAGTTGAAAGTTGGTGCCCCCCTTGGTCAATACTATCTCGTTGGATTACATCATATATTTTCTTTCTTGCCTCTTTCGTAGTATTTATCTGATTCATAAGCATTGAAACATTACGCAAGGGGTAAATCACACGATCACTCGCTAAAAATATAGCAACAACTGCACCAGCTTCTAGTTGTTTATGAATAACTAAGTATAACGCACAAGTTATGGGAATGATATAACTAACCCAAGATAGAACAGCTGCTACAAATCCAACGAAACTTTGGCTATTTTTAAATGACTCATTCATCTTCTCGTTTTTATACAGCTTATCTGCTACTTCTCGTGACGAAAATACATAACCGTTATAGGTTTTTAATGTTCTTCGACCAGAAATCAAAGACTTCAAGGTACTTGTGAAATTCTCATTACTTGAAGACCATTCCCTGGATTTTCTTTCCAAAGACTGTGAAAATAATCTCGGAGGCAACATTGGCAAAAATGAAAAAATGATAAACAACGTAGCTATAATAGGGTTTAAGTATAGCAGATAAGCCATCGAAACTACACCTGTAACTACATAGTAACACACATCAAAAAGAACATTAATATAATTACTTTCTACTAGCTTAAAATCATTTAGTAAGAACGAAACAATCTCGCTACTATCCAAAGAAAATGGATAAGATTCTAGACGATTTTTAATATACTTATCTTTTATTTTGATATTAAGTTCGCGAAGTAATTTATTTTTTAGAATCGTATTCAATTGACCACTTAACATGACTAAAATATAGCTTACCAAAGAAGTCATACTAAAAAAAATAATATCTTTAACGCTACTGTTACTATCAAAATGTGTCACTTCTGAGATAACTGCTGATAACACAATACCATCGAGAGATGCAATTAGCATTGTTAAAACGATAAACAATAGTAACATTTTAGATGATATCTTTATAATATATTTATAATTCATGACACACTCCTATTATTCCACCAGAATTAAGCTATCACAGAAGAAAAATGGATTCTCCCCTTGCCCACTATTAAGGCGATTTATAAAGGATAATATTCCACTACTACCAAAATTTAAACTACAATCTAATTTTTCCATTTTTAGATTCGGAAAAAAATGTATACCTTGTCTCTCAATCATCTGTAAATCTATTCCTTCTTGAAGGGAATAAAGCATATCTTCATATATATCATCTTTAAAATGAGTATATAAATCTAACAAAGTATGACCTACGCCAGCCAAACCATCTAGCAGTCCCGGTGAGACACTGTATTTGATATTGAGAGCTGGGGTAAATCTATTAATTTCTAATCTATAACTTTCATTCTTTGTTATTAAATAGTATCGTAATAGCACTGATATTAAGCCCGCCACTCCACTACCTAGATAAGGCAAAATAACATTATCATTTCTATATTCTGGAATACCTATACTTCCATTTACTGACGTAGCACATTTTAGCACTTCATCAATGATTGTTTCGCCAAATTTAAGATATTTTTCCTCTTTTGTAGCGACAAATAAATACAGCAAATAGAGCGCAATTCCAACTTGTCCATCTGCCAAACTTATTTTTCTTTCATTCAATATTAAATCTGAGTGATCTAGGAGTTGGTTCCCGATTGTTTTTGCCTGCTGTAAATAAGACTCAGACTGAAAATGTTGCCACATTTTTAGCAATACTATTCCATAACCTGCTAAACCATTGGATAAAGAAAAATCTTTTATATTTTCAAGTTTTATATTGTGTCCCAGTAATTTCATAATTTCATTAGAAAATTCTGGTCTATTCTTTAACAGTATTAAAGCAATACCTACATCTCCCTCTAGCAAACTTATACTCCCCTTATCCATACGCAAATATTTAGACATCAACCATTCTTCATATTTACTAATCATTTTACTATCTAAAACTATATTTAAATACATTAAAACCCCAGGTAATCCTGTACCTAAACTTAATATCTTTGAACTATTACCGAATATATTTTTTCGGCCTAATATAACCTCCTCCATCAGCTTCACTAGTTCTTCACTGTGCACAACTATCTGCTTTCTCACACTGAAAGGAAGTTGTTGATTTTGCAATTCTTCAATCGGATTTACTTGAATAGCATCAATAAGTTGATCAATTTTTGAAATGTTAGGACAATTATCGTAATGAATTAATAACTTCCACAACTCTAGAATATTTTGATTTATGTTAAAATCTTCTACGATGTTTAATAAGTATTTTTCTAGATATTCCTCACCAAATATTTTCATTACAGATTTCGGAAAAATTAGATCATAAAGAATATTACCCATCATTTCAAAATCTATACTAAATAAATCGTTTCTATTTGCGTGATTTGCAGGAAAGGTAAGCAAAATATCTTTTGGTACAGCATCTTCATGAAATACTGATTCCAAATCAACAAACTTGATACCATCATCGTTCAGCATAATATTTTCAAGGGATAAATCTCCTATAACATATCCTCTAGAATGAACAATGTCTAAAACTTCTCTAATTTCACTCAAAATATGTAAAATATTCACAACATACTGAGATATCTTTTCCTTATCATTCTTATTATCTTGGTTCAAAAATGGATTGAATTCCGCCGAAAATTCCTTTAATGTTTTTCCATCAATATACTCTTCCACAATAAAATAATGTTCCCACTCATAGAAGGAATCATAGAGTTTAGGGAATTGTTTTACATCAGAAAATAGGCATAAAAACTCAGCCTCTTGCTTCCTTCTATCAATAGAATCTTGAGAATCAGATATAGAAATACATGTTTGTGGCCTAGATTCTTTTAAAATCACTTTAATTTCGTCTTGATTTAATCCAGTATAAACTCCACCACTATTTGAAAATCGCAAAGCTTCAATTTCATAGTACGTACTAAACAGATAACTGACCCCCTCATCTGATGAATCAAATTCAGGAAAAGGATCTTCAACAAATGATGGCTGAACGTATTGAGCAACTCGTTTATCCTCAATGAATAATCCATTTGGAGACAAAACACCTAATTTACCCTCATTTCCATTTATACCATATATAGTGTCAAATCCCCCAAATCTATAATAAAGCACCTTACAATCTTTATATCTTTTATCTGTCAAAACAAAAGAACCTTCAAATAATCGTAATTTCTTATAAAGTTTTTCTATTACTACTTTAAATTCTTTATCATCCTTAGTATATATAGTTATAAATTTTCCTGATTGAAGTCTGGAATAATTTTTTTGTGTACTAAACCATAAAATCTGTTCACTAGTCATAAACTTGAACGAAAATCCTACTTCATTCGCCATTTGAGCCACTATTTTTAATATTTCAACTGCATTCTGTATATTAGAAGAGATATGTATTTTCCATCCCTGAATAGGAAGATTCTGTTCCTGATTAACACAATGTGTATATATTCCAAATCTACTAATCGAATACTTACTTAATAATTTAGTAGATATGAAATCTGCATATTCCTTTTGAAATATCATGCTATCAATATCTTGATAATAAATATTATCTGATAAATGATTAAAAAACATTTCCATTCTAATACCCTCCTTTTTCATATTTAATATAAGGAGGATAGAAACATTTTCCATCCTCCAACTATTTAATAATACTATGTTGTAGTAGTATTATGGCAAACGTTACTAATTGTGCTCCAACTCAAGGGTGTAGTTTCCTTTACTTTAGCTGTCTTTGATTGTAATGATAATACTTGCATTTTTATTCTCCTAATTTTATGATATTTTTTACTACGACTATCTCTATAAAGGATCTGCCCGTGAATAAGCGGTAAAATATTTTTTTATCATTGATTTCTCCCACATATATCTAAGTTAACAGTAAGAGTGTCAAATGGTTCAATAATCGTAAGTTTTTTTAAACTTCGATTTTTTTCAACTTTGAACACTATAGGAATTGAGCTCATATTTCTTAGCTTTATGACATCATTTTTGCTAATAATTTCTATATATGACACACTCTCTTCTACCACTCCATCCACCATTCCTCATCAGTTGTAGGTTTGGTGGGAGGATGAAAAATAATGATTGGTCGTTCCATTTTGTATCTCCTTTCGTTGTTATACTAACCATTTTAAAGTACAACACCAAAAAAGACCATGACACAAATGTCATGGTCCATCATTTACCTTAATAAAGCATTGCGAATGCCTTTCTATCCCTTTCCCTCTCCTTTTCAAGTTTCTCTCTTAAAATCATATCATCAATAAACTCTGCTCCTATAATCGCTTTGGTATAAAATTCTTCAGCTGTTTTTTCATCTTTTTTACAAAAATAGAAATACTTAGCCTGTAACATAAATGAAATAGATTTTTTCGCAACGTCACTACTATACGTCAATAACTGGTCTAAAATCTCAAAGACTAGTTCAATATACTCAAAATCATGATGAAATAGTAAAACATTTAAACAAGAAATATAGAAAATTGTTGCATATTCTATCAAATAAACATCACTATAATCAAATGCTCTAGTTGAATGAATGAAAAAATGATGAACCAGCTTTTTTGGATATTCAATTTCATCTGAATTTGTAAGAGATATAAAAAAGAGTCGAATAATCATTAAATCCGTAAGATTATATTGTTTTTTGCGCTTTACTTGTTCAAAATATTCTGCAATAATCGGCTGTCCATATAGCAAATTAGAACTATGATGAACATCTGCAATAGCCTGTAAAATATCAATAATAACTTGTTCATCTTCTGGTAACAACTCATAAAATTCTTCATAGATTTTTGAAAATAATTTATCTTTTTTATCTATAAGATATTGATTATGATACGTATTAAACTTGAACAGCTGTAACTTTAATGCTAAATATTCTTGAGGGAGCACTATATCCTCTTCGTCAACTAAATCACTAAGCGGTACACCCAATTTTCGATGAATATATTCCAGTTTCACTAAACTAGGCAAAGAATCTCCATTCTCTATTCGAGCTAGTTGCCGAACAGTTAAATCCGATTCATCTCCACAAAATCGTTCCCTGCTTAAGCACTTATTTTCTCTTAAACGCTTGATTTTCTGGCCCAATTTCTGTTTCAACATCGCTTCATCCTTTCCATCATATACTAAGTAAAATTATTAAGTGATTCGTTCCGATATCATTTCTTCCCACAATATACCAAATATTATATAATACTCATTAAAATAAGTAAAGTATTCTTAAAAGAAGCTATCAAACTAACACGGAAAACCCTATTTTCACAAATTTGAAAACAGGGTTTTTAACTACTATAAAAAGCTAGTATTTCACATTCTGACGGCGGTAGGTAGTTGTCAAATCTAACAGATTTGCTTCTACTTCTGCGGTCAGTTGTTCTTTTGTCATCCGCCATGTCCAGTTTCCACCTAGGGTATTTGGCAAATTCATCCGTGCAGATCCGTCTAGTTCAAGTAAATCTTGCATGGTTGCAACTGCCATAAAGGCAACTGATCCAAACAACATCCGCAGCATGGCATGGTTAACGGACTCCTCAGGACGACGGTTGCTATAAGCATCTAGGTAGGCTTTAGTTTCATCACTTGCTTCATTTTCATACCAGCCACGAATGGTACTGTTATCATGGGTACCAGTATAGGCCACAACATTTCGACGATGGTTATGGGGTGCTTCAATGCTGTCCCCATATGGGTCAAAGGCAAATTGTAAGACCTTCATGCCAGGAAAGCCTGTTGTTTCACGCAGCTCAATGACCTTATCTGTCACAGATCCCAAATCCTCAGCAATAATGTTCAAATCGCCTAAGGCTTCTTTAATGGCTGCAAATAATTCAAAACCTGGCGCCTCTACGCGATAACCATTGACGGCTGTTGTTTCACCTGCTGGGATTTCCCAGAAAGAAGCAAAGCCAATAAAGTGGTCAATTCGTACCATATCATACAATTTGAAACTCTCACGTAAGCGAGCAATCCACCAAGAAAAGCCGTCTGCCTTCATCGCCTCCCAATCGTAAATCGGATTGCCCCACAACTGACCGATTTCTGAAAAAGCATCAGGTGGACAACCTGCAACCACACTTGGACGACCTTCTTCATCTGTCTTGAAGAACTGTGGATTTGCCCACATATCAGAAGAATCAGCTGCAATATAAATCGGCATATCTCCAACAATTTCAATACCACGCTCATTCGCATAGGTTTTCAACGCCCGCCATTGACGGAAGAACAGGTATTGCGTCACACGGTGATAGTCTATTTTGTCGGCCAATTGCTCACGATAAAAAGCAAGAGCTCCTGGTTCCCGTCTACGGATGGCATCATCTTCCCACTCTGTCCATGCCTTAAGATCAAAATGTTCTTTAATGGCCATATACTCTGCAAAATTATCCAGCCAAGAAGATTGTTCTTCCAAGAAAGCCTGGTAATCTGCTGGCAAACCTTGTGCTTTCATACGTGCGACAACCTTTTCTAAGACAGGACGACGACCATGGAAGATTTTTGCATAATCTACTTCAGTTGGACTCTCTCCAAAATCAATCCCTTCTACTTCATGTCCTTCTAGCCAGCCCTCTTTCATCAATAACTCAAAATCAATGAAATGCGTATTGCCTGCAAAGGCTGAAAATGACTGGTAAGGAGAATCCCCATAACTCGTTGTTCCTAGAGGTAAAATTTGCCAATAGCGTTGCTTGGTTCGTTCCAAAAAATCTACGAAGTCATAAGCAGATTGCCCAAAGGTTCCAATTCCATAATTCCCTGGTAGGGAAGAAATGTGAAGCAAGACTCCACTACGCCGTTCTTTCATATAATAACTCCTTTTTAGAAATGTACTATTCGTTTGCTCCAGCAATCAAGCAAACGTTTGCTCGTCTAATATTATATAATGTTAGCGCTCACAAATCAAGACCTATTTGGTGAGAATCTATGTTTTTTCTATGTTTTTTTACAAAATTTGATACAGGATTTTCTCCTAACAAATTTTTTTAAATTTTTTCAAAAAAAGTATTGCAAACGCATTCATTTTGCGATATAATAATCTCAACAAGCAAACGTTTGCGCTTTCCGTAGGCGTTTTACTACACTACAATTATTCTTGGAGGGGATAATATGAAACACAAATTGATCAAGAGCGTTGCTCTTCTTGCTGCTACAACAAGCGTACTTGCTGCTTGTTCGTCAAACAAACCAGCTTCTACTGATTCAGCTGCTGATGGTAAAAACTTATCCGTTTATGTAGACCAAGGTTATAAGGAATACATCGAAAAAGTCGCAGAAAGCTTTGAAAAAGAAACTGGTGTCAAAGTCTCTGTTAAAACAGGGGATGCTCTTGGAGGGCTTGATAACCTTTCTCTTGATAACCAATCTGGTTCAGCGCCTGATGTGATGATGGCACCATACGACCGCGTAGGTAGCCTTGGATCAGAGGGACAATTGTCAGAAGTGAAGCTTGCTGAAACAAGCATGACAGATGACACAACAAAAGCGCTTGTCACAAATGGTGGTAAAGTCTACGGTTCACCAGCCGTTATCGAAACACTCGTTCTTTACTACAACAAAGACTTGATTACCGAAGCACCAAAAACATTTGCTGACCTAGAAGCACTTGCAAAAGACAGCAAATATGCTTTTGCAGGCGAAAATGGTAAAACAACTGCCTTCCTTGCAGACTGGACAAACTTCTACTACACTTACGGACTCCTTGCTGGATACGGCGGATATGTATTTGGTGACAATGGTACCAATCCAAAAGAAATCGGTTTGAACAACGAAGGTGCCGTTAAAGCGATTGAATATGCTAAAACATGGTATGGTCAATGGCCTCAAGGTCTTCAAGATACTTCAGCAGCAGCAAACCTTATCAAAACACAATTTACAGAAGGTAAAACTGCAGCGATTATTGATGGACCATGGCAAGCCGCTTCTTACAAGGAAGCAAAAGTGAACTACGGTGTCTCAACGATTCCAACTCTTCCAAATGGCAAAGAATACCAAGCATTCGGTGGTGGTAAAGCATGGGTTATCCCAGTTGGCGCACAAAATCCTGATGCAGCTCAAAAATTTGTAGATTTCTTAACATCAACTGACCAACAAAAAGCACTTTACGATATGACAAACGAAGTGCCAGCCAATACTGAAGCTCGTGAATACGCAGTAGGTAAAAAAGATGAATTGACAAGCGCGGTTGTTGCACAGTTCGCTGCTGCTCAACCACTTCCAAACATCTCTGAAATGAGCACTGTTTGGGAACCAGCTGCAAATATGCTCTTTGAAGCTGCAAGCGGTAAAAAAGATGCAAAAACAGCTGCTAACGATGCTGTGAAATTGATCGAAGATACTATTGCACAAAAATACGGCCAATAAGCAGAATGACTGAACAAAAGGCTGGGTTGATGCCCAGTCTTTTATTCAAATCTGCCATTCAACAACTATCGCTTACTAGAAAGGAGATTTTAGGATGACTCAGCAAAACCCTAGTAAAGCCCTCCTATTGTCCTTGATCCCAGGTCTTGGACAACTCTATAACAAACAAAAAGCAAAAGGCTTCATCTTCCTTGGGGTGACGATTGCTTTCTTGCTTTATCTCATTACCATCGCTTCTGGCGAAATTGCAAACCTCATCACATTGGGAAGTCAACGAGGACGTGATAATTCCCTCTTCATGCTGATTCGTGGCTCTTTCCACCTTATCATCATTGCAGTTTACCTATTCTTTTATGCCTTGAATTTGAAAGACGCAAAAGATACGGCAAAACGGTGGAATAGTGGCATTCCGGTCACTACAACCCTCAAGGGCATGTTTCAAAATATCTATGAGAACGGTTTTCCTTATCTCTTGATTATTCCATCTTATATCGCTATGACCTTTGCGATTATCTTCCCTGTTGTGGTAACGCTTTTGATTGCCTTTACCAACTACGACTTCCAACATTTACCACCAGGTGCCTTGTTGGACTGGGTTGGTCTTGCTAACTTCTCGAATATCTGGTCATTAAGCACCTTCCGCAGTGCCTTTGGATCTGTCTTATCATGGACCATTATTTGGGCGCTATGCGCTTCAACTGCTCAGATTGTCATCGGTATTTTAACCGCTATTGTCGCTAACCAGCCTTTTATCAAAGGGAAGCGTATTTTTGGGGTTATCTTCTTGTTGCCGTGGGCAGTTCCTGCTTTCGTTACTATTTTGACCTTCAGCAATATGTTCAACGATAGCGTTGGGGCAATCAATACACAGGTTCTTCCATTCTTGAGTAAATTCTTGCCATTTATTGACAATTTCCTCATCCCATGGAAAACAGACCCATTCTGGACAAAAGTGGCCTTAATCATGATGCAGGCCTGGCTTGGTTTCCCATATATCTACGTATTGACCTTAGGAATTTTACAATCTATTCCAAACGATTTGTACGAAGCTGCTTATATCGATGGGGCAAGTCCTTTGCAAAAATTCCGTAGTATTACTTTCCCGATGATTCTTGCGGTAGCTGCACCAACCTTGATCAGTCAGTATACCTTCAACTTCAACAACTTCTCGATTATCTACCTTTTCAACAACGGGGGACCTGGTAGTGTCGGTGGCGGAGCTGGTTCAACAGATATCTTGATTTCATGGATTTATAAATTGACCACAGGAACATCTCCACAATACTCCATGGCAGCAGCCGTGACCTTGATTATTTCAATGATTGTCATCAGTATCTCCATGATTGCTTTCAAGAAATTAAACGCCTTTGAAATGGAGGACGTATAAGATGAAACTTTCTGTAAAATTCAAACGTCGTCTTAGTCAGACCTTGACTTATCTGTACTTGATTGTCTTGTCTGTCGTTATCATCTATCCACTATTGATTACCATTATGTCTGCCTTCAAGTCAGGAAACGTTGTGGCCTTCAAGTTGGATGGAAATATCAACTTTACTCTGGAAAATTTCAGCAAGCTGTTTAGCGAAACCTTATACGGCACTTGGTACCTCAATACCTTGATTATAGCCCTCTTGACAATGGCTGCCCAAACCAGTATAGTGGTACTAGCAGGATACGCTTATAGTCGTTATAACTTCCTCGCTCGTAAACAAAGTTTGATTTTCTTCTTGATTATCCAAATGGTGCCGACTATGGCTGCCCTCACGGCCTTCTTCGTTATGGCCTTGATGTTAAACGCCCTCAACCAAAGCTGGTTCCTCATCTTCTTGTATGTCGGTGGTGGAATTCCAATGAATGCTTGGTTGATGAAAGGCTACTTTGATACGGTGCCAATCTCTCTTGATGAATCTGCAAAACTCGACGGTGCTGGACACTTCAGACGTTTCTGGCAAATCGTTCTCCCTCTTGTTCGTCCAATGATTGCTGTACAAGCACTTTGGGCATTTATGGGACCGTTTGGCGATTACATCTTATCTAAGTTCTTACTCCGTGAGAAAGAATACTATACCGTTGCCGTTGGTCTTCAGACCTTTGTCAACGATGCGAAGAATTTGAAAATCGCATATTTTGCGGCTGGAGCAATTCTCATTGCTTTGCCAATCTGTACCTTATTCTTCTTCCTTCAAAAGAACTTTGTATCTGGTTTAACGAGTGGTGGTGACAAGGGATAATCTTTTGTCCCACCTTTTCTTGTGGTCGAGATAAGCATACGTGCGAGGAGAACGACGTGAACTAAGAAAGCCCAACGTCGTACTGATGATAACTGTTCAATTCAAAACGAAGAACCTGTATGCACAAGAGAAGTGCTATTATATAAGAGATCGTTTTTCGCTAATCAAGGCAATTTTTTGAGGGAATACTGACTGTATTTTGAAAAAAACTAACGATGAGGAACTCAGAAACTAGCCTTAGATGGAAGCGCAAAACTGTGAATACAGGTTCTAAAGAACGATAGAAATGAGGATGCCTATGTTACCCTACCCCTTTTCTTATTTTTCCAGTCTCGTAAAACCGCAAAAGATGTTTGCTAATCGGCATGCTTTGACGCTCTGGCAACGTCTCTTTACAACGATTTTTCTGATTGCTCTTTTGGTCATTCCCTCGTCTTTGCAAACCGTTCAATTAACCAGTTACCCGCTTGAGCAGTTTATAGATGGGATTTATGATCCCTTGACAGAGCAAGTCGTGACAGACTTGGCTAGCCATAGCCAATTTGATGATGGACGATTGACCTATACTGGCACAGCTACCTATTCAGCTGTTACATTCGGTCAGAAAATACCACAAGGTGCTGGTTTTACCTACCAATTCAACACTGAACAGCTAACCATTCGGAAAGGGGACACCACCTTAGTGGAAACTCCTTATCAAAGCTTTGAAACCAGTAGCTTCCAAAGCAAAGAGGCTTTAACGACTGCTATTTCGCGGGCCTGGTATCAGCAGAATCGTTTGCCTATCAGCCTCACCATTACCTTCATTTCTGCTCTTCTTTTGGGTGCAAATTTGCTCTTTATCGTCCTTGGAGCCACCTTCTTCCTCTATCTAACAAAAAGATCGAAACTCTTTCATCTGCAGTCCGTCAAGGAATGCTATAATCTAGCTCTGAACTGTCTCGGTTTGCCAACGATTATCGCTTGTTTTGTCGGTTTATTTGGACAAACGGTGACGACAGTCATGACAGTACAAAATATCTTATTTGTCCTTGTCTTACTCTGGGTATTTTTCACCACAAAATTTCGAGATCGTGCTTAGGAGGTTTGTATGCGTGCTACCATTAAAGATGTTGCAAAACTAGCAGGGGTTTCGCCCTCTACTGTTACTCGTGTCATTCAAAACAGCTCTGCTATTAGCCAAAAAACCAAAGAAAGTGTCCGAAAGGCCATGGCAGAACTCAACTACCATCCCAATCTCAATGCCAGAAGTTTGGTGAGTAGCTATACCCAGGTCATTGGTCTGGTTCTACCAGATGATTCTGATATTTTCTATCAAAACCCCTTCTTTCCAACGGCTTTACGTGGCATTTCTCAGGTAGCAGCCGACCATAATTATGCCATTCAAATTAGCACTGGAAAAGATGAAAAACAACGCCTTGAAGCGATTTCTCAAATGGTATACGGCCGACGAGTAGATGGTTTAATTTTCCTTTACTCAAAGCCTGACGATCCCCTCGTACAGCTAGCTATTCAACATAATTTTCCATTTCTCATCTTGGGAAAAGCTGCATCGCCTTTTATTTCCCTAGTCGACAATGACAATATCCAAGCTGCCTTTGAAGCAACCAGCTATTTTATCCAAAAAGGCTATAAAAACCTAGCTTTTGTCGCTGGAAATAAGGAACTCGTAGTATCACAGGACCGCTATAAAGGGTATAAAAAGGCACTTAAAGCCTACAATATCCCCCTTGATGATAGCAAGGTCAAATTTAGCTCTGGTTTCCTCTTGGAAGACAGCAGTTATAAAATCATGAAAAAACTCATGAAACAAAATCCAGACGCTATTGTCACCACAGATACCATGGTAGCAGAAGGGATTCTCCATTATCTAAATGAAATCAATGTACAGTTGCCAATTATTTCCTTTGACTCTGTCAAACCAAAACTTGCAATCGATGCCTACGTGGACGTTCATGCCATTCAATTAGGACGTGTCGCCTGCGATACCCTACTGCAAATTATCAATGATAGCAAGGAGGAAAAACAAATTTGCTATCGCCGTGTGATTCCACATACCATTACTGAACTTTAGAAAGGAGCCATTGGCTCATGGCCTTACGAAAATTGAAAGCCTATCTTGATGACGAAGCAACGATTCGAATTCTTCTTGAAAAACGCTTTGATCATCCCGATTTAACCTTCCACATTGCCTCTCATCAGGCAGAAGAGGAATTAGTTATCCACAGTCGCATAGAACAAGGTGAGACCGTAACCTATTTTCTAACGAGTCTTCATCCCCTTCACTTGACAGGTGACTACACGATTTACGATCAGGATCGTAATGCAGCCGAATTAGCCTATGGGCACATTGTCCGCTCCCATCTCTTTGAACAAACCTTTACTTATGATGACGAAGATCTAGGTTCTCACTACAGTCCAACTCACACTCAATTTAAATTGTGGGCGCCGATTTCAAAAGCTGTTTTCCTCGTTCTTGAGGGCAAACCTTATGCCATGGACAGACAAGAAAAAGGTGTCTGGCAAGTAACTGTGGCAGGCGATTTAGACGGTGCCAGCTACCATTATCTCCACAAAGTCAATGGGGAGTGGATTTCCGTACATGATCCTTATGCCCTTTCTTCTAAGGCAAATTCTGGTGATAGCTACGTCATCAATCTAGCCAAACTCGCTAAACCACGTCGTGCTCACACTCAAATACCAGCTGCACAAGCCATTATCTATGAAATGAGCGTTCGTGACTTCTCTCAACAAGCAAGTGCAGGATTTCAGCATGCTGGCCAATTCCTTGGTTTAACGGAATCTCCTCAGCAAGAAGGAATGCACCTTGGAATGAACTATATCAAAGAGCTCGGTGTGAGCCATATCCAGCTCATGCCCCTCTATGATTTTGGTAGTGTGGATGAGAATTATCCACAGCTTGTGTATAACTGGGGATATGACCCTGTTCAATACAATACTCCTGAAGGATCCTTCTCTAGCAATCCTAATGATCCTTATGCACGAATTCAGGAATTACAAACCGCCATTCAAGCCTATCACGATGCTGATATCAGCGTCATCATGGACGTTGTCTATAACCATGTCTATCACGCTGAAGAATATGCTTTTGAACGCATCGTTCCTGGCTATTTCTATCGCTATCAAGAAAATGGTCTCCGAACAGACGGTACCTTCTGTGGAAATGATGTAGCCAGCGAACGCAGCATGGTCCGTAACTACATCAAACACTCCCTCCGCCAATGGACGGTCCTCTATGGATTTGATGGGTTCCGCTTTGACCTCATGGGCATTCTGGATGTCGAGACCATGAGCCAAATCGAGACGGAACTTCGGGCACTCCATCCAAACATTTATCTATATGGTGAAGGATGGAAAATGGCAACAGGTCTCGATTTTGACCAACTAGCACATCAATACAACGCAGAAAAACTGCCAACACTTGCCTTTTTCAACGATGATTACCGTGATACACTGAAAAAAGTCCTGCTCAACCCTGAGCGTTTGGTCACAAACCAGCTGCACGAGAAAATCCAACACCTCTTAGCAGGAAGCCGTTTCAGTCATTTCCTCAGTCCGGAACAATCTGTCAATTATATCGAATGCCACGACAATGCGACAGTCTTTGATTATTTCCACATCGAACATCCTGACTGGACACCGCAGCAGCAAAAACGTGCGGCGAGCTTTGGGCTTCAACTGATTCTCATCTCGCAAGGTATCGCCTTTCTTCATAGCGGACAGGAATTTTTCCGCACCAAAGATGAAATCGACAATACCTACAATATTCCAGACCAGGTTAACCGTCTTGATTGGGAAAGAGCTATTTGCTACCACGAACATGTCCAGTTTATCCGAGAAGTGATTGCCTTCCGCAAAGAGCACCCTATTCTCACACAAGCTGATTACCAAACCATTCAAAATAGTTGTGATTTCTACTGGCTGACCGACTCTGTCCTACGCTATACCGTCACATCAGATACAAAAAGAATTCAATTTATCATTAACTTCTCAAACGCTGACTTTAACTATGAAAAAGAAGCAACTCAAGCAGTTCGCTTCACCTTCCCACCAATGAGAGAGGATAGCAACCACATCCTTCTTGCTGGACAAAGTATCTGTATCTTAGAAGATTAGGAGCACACACAAAAAGCACTAACCAGTTGCGAACTGATTGGTGCTTTTTGATTTTGGTACATCAGATAAGGAGCTTGATAGTAATACTCTACAAATCAAAATCTGACAAAGCAACGAAACTGCAGATAGAACTAGAGTTCAGTAAGGTAAGTTAACGATGTCAGATTTTGATGTTTGACGAGTATAAGGACTCTTTTTAAAGGACTAGAGCTCTTGTACTGTCTATTACTGCTGAAATTCCATTTTTTCCAAAATGGTTTGAATCTTTTCAGGCATTCCCAATGGGACCTTTAGGAGCACGGCTTCATCTAAAATCTTCTGGGTATAGCTATCCATGTACTCTTTATCCTGCAATTGCTCTGGGCTTTGGTGCCATTTGTCTGGTGCAGGGTAGACGGTGATGGTACCATCTCCATTGCTGGTATAGGTGATGGTCGTTGAGGCCGGTGAAGCGGCAATCATACGAGTCGGCTTAGCATAACTTTTTCCAAAATCACTATACAGACAAACTTTTGTCCCTGCAGGCATTTCTGGAGTCGCTATTAGATTAGGAGCGCTCCAGTTGCCCAACATATTATAAATGCGAGCTGCTTCTACTTGCTTTTCTGTATAGCCTGGAAACTCTTGGCTTTCTGCATCCGTCACTGAGGTCATGGTTTGCATAGACTCTTCATCTACTCGATAATAAAATGAATCTGCTGCTAAGTCTGGACTTTGGCCAGCTCTGATGCGATCTTTGGTCTGATCTGATTCATCTTGGAAAAATTGATTGGTCAAATCAATCCCTGTTGGGATGAAACTGATTGCGGCATAAGGGAGTTGTCCTCCTGCTGTGCCGTTTTCATGTAGCTGCAACGTCTCCTGGCGGATAGGCAGATTTACCAATCCTCGAGTCGCATCAAAATACAAGGTTTCTCCCTTGGAGGTTTGCCACAAGCCTTGGACAGAGCTGTAATCTCCTGCCACTACCGCAGCTACATCCATAGGAGATACCACCTTCTTTTGTGCAGGAGCTGCTGTGCTACTGCTTGCGCTCGTTTCTGTCGTAGTCGTCTGCTGATTAGTCGATTCTACCGATTGCGCCGTTTCTTTTGGTGTCGCTGTCTGCTGACAAGCTGTCAGACAGAGCAGAACGACGATTCCTAGTATAGTCTTTTTCATGGTATATCCAATCATTTTTTAGTATAAGAAGAAACTTTGAACCCAACGTAGAGAGCCTTTAGCTTCTACAACAGAGATTGAAGTGTACTCATAATCAGGGTTTTCAATATTGCGTTTGTGCCCCGGAGAATCAAGCCATTGTTTCAATACGAAATTAGCGGCATCTTCTTTTTCTGAGTTCATTGCAATATTTTCACCTGCTGGGTGATTTGGGAAGAGTGTCGCTTGACTTTGGTCTGTTCCCGGAATTTTATGTGAGAACTCATAAAGCAATTGTTTTGCACGCAAATCGCTTCCAGCTTTTGTTTCATCCAACCAAATGAGTTTCTTTAACCCAAGAGAAGCACGATAATCATTCATCTTCTCGAAGAAATCTTTTGCCAAATCATCACGATAGCGATAAGTTTTTTCTGGAATTTCTTCTCTTGTCTTATAAGAATGGAATCCTGTTGAGTATTCATTATCTTTAGCTAACATCCAGCCAGATGCATAGTCAATACTCATTTTAGCTTTCATAATAATGGTTCCGTCTTGTTCGCTTTCTTTCTCCCAACCGTTGAATAACCATCCTGTAAAGAATCCGTTATCTAAGGCTTGTTCCAAATAGAATTGTCCGTTATGGAGAGATTTTGGAGCTTCTTCAAACTCTTGACCTTCTTCGACAGTTGCGGTTTTAACTTCAAAGTAAGTTAATCCTGTCCCCCAATGTTTTTCTCCAGCAGGGTTATCAACGATATAATGTACAGTGACGTATTTAATATCTTCGTATTCAGAGTAGATATCCAAGTCATTCGTTACAACATCAGACGATGCAGACCAGGCGATAAAGCGTTTGCCTTCTACCTCTTTTAGGGTTGGTGGGGTAGCTGACTGGCCGTGTTCGACAACTTCTGTCTTGACCACCTCTTTATTCACATCAAAGAACTGGACACGATAGGTTTTTATCTGATAGACAGGAGTCAGCACGGTATCTTTCGTGATTGCAATGTCGCTCAAGCCAACATTTTGACCATTCTCATCTACAAAGTTTGTGATAGTATAGCCTTCTTTCTCATACTGAGCAAGATTTGGGCTGACTGTCTCTTGATAGGTCTTCGTAAAGGTCTCCGTAGCCTGACCTTGTTCATCATTTACGGTGACCTGATAGTGATTTTGGCTATAGTGTGCTTTTACTACTGTATCGTCAGTCACCGTAACGGATTGTGGCTCCCACTTGACAAAGGTATAGCCAGGAATCTCAAGTAGACTAGGATAGTCTTCTTCCTTGATAAGCGTTTCTTCTTTAAAGATTTTGCTGGTAATGTCTTTTAGCTCTTGACCGTCTTGATCTACGGCAACAAAACGGACAGGTAGATCCGCATACACACGCTCATAGATCGCATTGACTTCCATATCTCCCGTTACATTTGTTAGGTCTTTATCCCAGCCAACAAACCGATGTTTTGCCTTTTCTGGGACTTTTGGAGCAAAGGCCATTCCATCCATACCATGAGGAATGATTGCAAGATTGAGCGAAGCGCCATCTGCTTTGAAAATAACGCGGTACCGTTTCTTCGCATAGATAGCTGTTACAGTCGTATCATCCTCAAAGCTCGTCTGCTTCGTTGACCAACGTACAAACTCATGTCCCTCTTTTTCTTTCGGAGTCGGGAAGGTGACCTCTTCACCACGTAATGCTCGAACCGTCGTCTTTTCTCCATCTTGGTCAAACGTGATGGTCAACGGAATTTCTTCTACAGAAAGGGTGATGGTCCTATCTTTTGTAATTGGCGAACCATCATAGTCAGAACCAGTGATTTTATACCCTTCAATGAGAAGAAGAGGCTTAGCAGGTAAAACATCTCCATGATCAACCGTTTGCGTATGAACTTTTTGACCAGTTGGTGTTACATACTGAACCGTGTATTCTTTCACCTTATACTGCGCAACTACTTGAATATCACCTGTGACCGAATCAAAGGCTGTTGACCAACCAACAAATACTTTTCCTTCTAACTCTGGAATATCTGGCGCCGTAGCAGCCTTCCCAGCTTCAACCTCTTCCGTCTTCAGTACTTGACCATCTACCATAAAGGTTACCTTATATGTTTGCGGTTTGGCTGGCTGACTTGGAGTAGGGGCATCTGTCTCATCATCTGACAGACCTGGCTGTGTTGTCGGTGGGACTGCATCTACTGACGTGCTTGGCTGGGGTTGACTAGTTGGCGGGACAGTATCTACTGGCGTACTTGGTTGAGCTGGGCTACTTGATGGAGCGGTATCCACTGGCGTACTTGGCTGAACTGAGCTACTTGATGGCATCGTATCATCTGACAAGCCTGGCTGTGTTGTCGGTGGGACGATATCCACTGGCGTACTTGGTTGAGCTAGGCTGCTTGATGGAGCGGTATCCGCTGGTGCACTTGACTGAGCTGAGCTACTTGATGGAATCGTGCCCACGGGTGCACTTGGTTGAACTGAGCTACTTGATGGAATGGTGCTCACGGGTGCACTTGGTTGAGCTGAGCTACTTGATGGAATAGTGCCCACGGGTGCACTTGGTTGAGCTGAGCTACTTGATGGAATGGTACTCACGGGTGCACTTGACTGAACTGAGCCACTTGATGGAATAGTGCCCACGGGTGCACTTGACTGAGCTGAGCTATTTGATGGAATGGTGCCCACGGGTGCACTTGGAGAAGTTGAAACAGTAGGATTTACTGACTCAACTAGTTTACTCAAAGCAGTCGTTTGAGCAGCAGATGATGGTATAGAAGAGGAAGGACGACCTTCTGTGGCATTTGACTGGCTATTGAGGGTAGCTGAAGCGCCATCAACCGTCGTCTTAGTGCCTGTATTTGACCTTAGGGCAGTCGCAGGTAGATAACCAACATAGGTATACCCCGGAATCTCCACTACATCTGGCAGTTCTTGTCCTTTTTGCAGGCTGAATTGCTGATTATAACCTGATAATTCCTTGCTTTCTAAAGCCAAGACCGTTGTCGAAGCCCCGATACTTGTCAACAAGAATAAACTTGTGATAACATGACGCTTCTTCTTGCCCCGTCCCACTATAGCTATTCCTACGACAAACAAGCTTGCCCCAACTATGCCTGGTACGAGCAAGGTACGGCCATCACTTGTCTTTGGTAACACAGATGACTGGTTTGCACGAAACACCAGATAATACGTCTGATTTTGATCGGTTGTATTTTCTGGAAGATTTTCTATGATTTGCTTTTTCTCGTCTGCAGTTAGCTCTGTCTCGGCTACATATTGGTAATCCACTGTAAAACGCTGCTGCTCACTTGTCATTTCTTCGGCAGCTACTGGGACAGGTAGTCCGACAAAGGGACCCACAAGGGCCGAACCGACAGCTAAAGAGACTGTCCCAAGGGCGATTTTCCGGATGGAATAGCGGGTCACAGATTTCCAACTCGACTGGGTATTCTTTTTCATTTATCATACTCCTTTTTGATTACAATCATATCTATATTATAATATGCTATAAAAAAAAAGCAATATCTGACCCCTATTTTAATTTGAGATTTTTCCTAGAAAATAGGGTCCCCGCTAGTACGCAACGCTAAAAAATCCTCTGAATAAATAAGGAAGAAAGCGCCCGCTATCCCATGATACCGACTCGCCAACTCCTATTTTATAACCTCCAAACTGACTGCATCATTCGTAAACAGCTAGTGTGACCGCTCTTTCTCATCTACAGATCTCATCTGTCCATCCGTCTCTATCACACTAACTCTATAATCTTTTTCCCTACCCGTTCAATATCATTTTGAAGACCACGGAGTTCGAAGTTCGCAAGCACAGGAAAACCAAACCGTTCGGAATATTGCTTAGCTGTCAAACAATATTGATTGTTGAAATT
This sequence comes from Streptococcus marmotae, assembly GCF_001623565.1. NCBI lineage: Bacteria > Bacillati > Bacillota > Bacilli > Lactobacillales > Streptococcaceae > Streptococcus > Streptococcus marmotae. The sequence goes on from NZ_CP015196.1 coordinate 721,557, forward strand.
CCGATTTCCAGAACCGACAATACCAAGGCACTTATCCGCATTTTCTCCATAGGCGATAAAATCGCCTAGCGGATTCGTCAAAATCTCCACATCGCCATTGTCTACACCATTTCCACCTTCTAAATAGGTCGGCAAAAAGGCGACAAAAGGCGCATCCAATTCGTAAAAAGGAATATCCTCTTTGACCAAATCCTTGACATGCACCTGCTCGACCTGCAAATCAGACTGAAATTGTAAAAAAGTGGTCAAGCGCTTCACAAAACTTTCCGTATTTCCACTTAGACTGATATAAACTAGATAGACTTTTTTCATTCCTTCTCCAATCAAAAAACACAATATATAGGATATAACTATCATTATATATCTATATATTGTGTTTGTCAATTCATATACAAGATTCCAAACCTTATTCATCAGCCTCTACAAAGCGTCCGATAATATTGACATTATCCGCCACCGATACGAAGGCCGTCTTATCGGTCTTTTTCATAATAGCCTTGAAATCATTAAATTCTGCACGAGTAATAATGGTAATCAGCACGGTCTTTTCTTCATGATTGTAGGCACCTTCTGCCCCATTGATAATGGTCACACCACGGTGCAGTTTCTTTTGAATCATCTTGCACACACGACTCGGATGACTGGTGATAATCATGGCTTGCATACGCTTTTGCTTTACATAGATAACATCGGTCATCTGACTACAAACAAAGAGGGCAATCATGGAATAAAGAGCATATTTCCAGCCAAAGGTCACTCCAGCTGCCAGCATGATCAAGATATTGACAATCAACGAAATGCTTCCAACTTGCCTTCCTGTCTTTTTCCGAATCAAGATACTGACAATATCTGTCCCGCCACTGGACACATTATTCCGAAGGGCAAACCCAATCCCAGTTCCCAGCATGAGACCGCCAAAAATAGCATTGACTAGGGGGTCTGTCGTCAGAGTAATATGAGGCATGAACTGGATGAAGAAGGAGCTACAAGTAACCGTAATAAAGGTGAAAATCGTAAATTTATTTCCAATCTTATACCAAGCAATGATGAGCAAAGGCACATTTAGACCATAGTAGACCAAGGCTAGCGGAATTTTAAAGCCCCAGTAGGTAATCGAAATAGCAGAGACAATCTGTGCAATTCCTGTTACTCCAGAAGAATAGACATTCCCTGGCTGGAAGAAGAAATTGACGGCTATACTGGATAAAAGTCCATAAATGATTGAGCCAGATATACGCTCTGCATAGCGTTCTTTTGACACACTCGAGATGACAGACCAAAAACGATTGCGCCTTGCCTTTCTCAAGAATTGAATACGAAGTTTTCTAAAATATCTATTCATTAGTTGTTTGAATCTGAAGTGCTAATTCTTCTAATTGACTGTTAGCTACCGTACTTGGAGCTTGGGTCATTGGATCACTGGCCTTATTGTTCTTAGGAAAGGCGATTACCTCACGAATATTGTCCTTACCTGCTAGGAGCATAACCAAACGGTCCAATCCGATTGCAAGTCCACCATGTGGTGGGAAACCGTAGTCCATCGCTTCCAAAAGGAAACCAAATTGGTCATGAGCCTGTTCAGCACTAAAGCCAAGCGCTTTGAACATCTTCTCTTGCATCTCTTTTTGGTTAATACGTAGGCTTCCACCTCCTAATTCATAACCATTTAAGACGATGTCATAGGCAACCGCACGAACACTTGCCAAATCGCCTTCCAAATGATGTGCTGTTTCTTCTGTCGGAAGTGTAAATGGATGATGAGCGCTCATGAAACGACCTTCTTCTTCTGACCATTCAAACATTGGCCAATCCACAATCCACAGGAAGTTAAACTTGCTTTCATCAATCAAGCCTTGTTCCTTAGCAAGACGAGTACGAAGCGCTCCTAATGTATTATTCGCAATTTCTAATTCGTCTGCAACAAATAGGACCAAATCCTTGTCTACTAATTGTAAACCTTCTGTCAACTTTTCTGTAATAGCTGTCAAGAACTTGGCAATTGGACCTGTCAATTCACCATTTGTAACCTTTATCCAAGCTAGGCCTTTTGCCCCAAATTGCTTAGCGTAATCAGTTAATGTATCAATGTCTTTACGCGAGTAATTGTCTGCTGCACCTTTGACTACAATCGCTTTAACAGCAGGAGCTTGGGAAAAGACTTTAAAGTCAACTTCCTTTACAATATCTGTCAAGTCTTGCAAGAGCATCTCAAATCGAGTATCCGGTTTATCGCTACCATAAGCATTCATGGCATGGTCATAGCTCATACGAGGAAATGGTAGAGCAACATCGATTCCTTTAGTCTCTTTCATGACACGCGCAAGTAAACCCTCTACTATATCTTGAATTTCTAGCTCAGATAAGAAGGAGGTTTCTAAGTCAACTTGTGTAAACTCTGGCTGGCGATCTCCACGCAGATCCTCATCACGGAAGCATTTCACAATTTGATAGTAGCGGTCAAAACCAGCATTCATGAGCAATTGCTTGGTAATCTGTGGACTTTGTGGCAAAGCATAAAAATGCCCCTTACTCACACGACTTGGCACCAAGTAATCGCGTGCACCTTCTGGTGTTGACTTGGTCAACATCGGTGTTTCAACGTCGATAAACTCCAGTTCGTCCAAATAATTGCGGATACTATGTGTTGCTGCAGCTCGCAATTTAAAGTTTGCAAGCATCTCAGGACGGCGTAAGTCCAAATAGCGGTAGCGAAGACGAGTATCATCGCTTGCTTCAATACCATCCTTAATTTCAAACGGAGTTGTTTTGGCTACGTTTAAAATCGTCAGGCTAGACACTTGTAGCTCGACTTCACCTGTCGGTAGAGTAGCGTTGACCTGTTCACGTGCAACAACTTGTCCTGTTACTTCAAGAACAAACTCGCTCCGCACTTTCTCAGCCTGTTCCATCACATCACTAGATACCATCTCAGGATTAATGACCAACTGCATGATTCCTTCACGGTCCCGCAAGTCAATAAAAATCAAGCCACCCAAGTCACGACGGCGACCAACCCAACCTTTCAAAGTAATTTCTTGACCGATGTGTTCTTTCCGAACACGTCCCGCATACATCGAACGTTTCATATTTTCCTCTCTCCGATTATGGAATCCAGTAGCACAAACCTACATGCCCATCTTCCATCTATTCTTGGTTTTATACCTAACTATTCTATCATAAAAGCAGGCAAATCGGGAACAATTCGAGTGAATTTTCTCGAAAATCCTTGCTTGATAGAAAAAGGCTAGGCACCCCCCTACCCAACCTTGTTCACATTTCTGTTCTAGACAGCTTGAGATACTACTAGCTTTTCTGCTATGGCAGACTGTTTCCTGCACTCGTGTAGATGTCGTACCACTCTGGTCGTGTGAGGTGCACTTTTTCAGCTGCGGCAATGTTAGTCAACCGTTCAGGATTCATAGAACCTACAATGGTCTGAATCTTAGCAGGATGGCGCAAAATCCAGGCTACGACAATTGCTTCACGTGAAACATGGTATTGCGCTGCTAAGCGCTCAATCGTCTGATTTAAGTTGGCATAATCTGGATGATCAACGAAAATTCCTCTTTGTAGATCAATCAAAAATGGTGACCAGGCCTGAACTGTCACTCCTTTTAAGCGACAATAGTCTAAGACACCACCATCTCGGACAGTTGCTCCATCTTCTTTCATATTGACATGTAAGCCCATATCAATAAGGGGAGTATGGGCAGGTGAAAATTGCAACTGATTGACCACCAAAGGCTCATCCAAATAAGACTGGAGCAATGCCATTTGGTAGGAATTTTGATTACTGACACCGAAGTGGCGGACTTTTCCAGCTTGTTTCAGCTGAGTAAAGGCTTCTGCAACTTCTTCTGGCTCCATGAGGGCATCTGGGCGATGTAGGACTAGGACATCGAGATAATCAGTTCTCAACCGTTTTAATATCTCATCGACAGAAGTTAGGATATGCTCTTTTGAAAAATCAAAATATCCCTTGCGAATACCGCATTTAGATTGCAGAATGTAGTCCTCACGACGGATGCCCAATTCGTTCACAGCTGCTGCAAACCGAAGCTCTGATTCCCCACCACCATAGATGTCTGCATGATCAAAAAACGTAATGCCCTTTTCTAAAGCCGTTTTAACAACTGCTTGAGCTGCTGAAGCCTCCAAACTGGCCATGCGCATACAGCCTAGTGCGATTCGAGATACCTCTAGCTCTGTTGTCCCCAGTTTTTGCATTGATTTCTCCTATCAATTAAAGCCGTAAATGCTCTTTGCAATCTTGTAAACAGCGTTTGAAATCTTCCGGCCTGGGTAGCCATATAGGTTCGTCAATTGCCCTAACAAACCACTGCGAACGATTTTAAAGAGAGCTGGATTATTGTCTCGAATATAGTTCCACAATTCTTGCTTTTTCATCATATGCTCAGCTGTCCCACCTCGGTTAAGAAGGGCACAAGAGATAATAGTCGTAATCTCTACATGATTCAGCAAATAGCTGCGCAAATCGGGTTGATCAATGGCATCCAAGTCCAAACTGTCCACCAAGATACGATTCACCTTCAGCTGCTGGTCAATCCGCTTGATCATCACCGATTCATTAACAGATTGGTCATGACGCCCGATAAAATAACGGTAAAAATCAACCGGCAGATAATACATGGTCTTGACAGCTTGTAGTGGCGTAAAGACAAAAATATTGTCTACATAAAAGGTATGCTCTGGTAACACCAAGTCTACCTCTCTTAGCAGGTCTGTCCGATAAATCAGCGAATGCATCATCATATAGGTCCCCTTTGAAAAGGCAGCTACATCATCCCAAGTAAAAATGCGCTCAGTCGGTAAGACATTCTGGTAGTGCATACTCTTCTTACGAGATTGTCCTTCCTTTTCATAGACAAAATTCGAGATAAACGCATCCACGTATTGCCCCTGACTTTCCAATTTTGTCAAGGTTTCAAGGATTTTGAGATAGGCCCTCGTATCAACCCAATCATCGCTATCCACTACCTTAAAATAGCGACCTGTAGCCTCCCGCATACCAGTATTTACTGCCCCACCATGGCCCTTATTTTCTTGATAAATCGCCCGAACATTGGCATACTTGGCTGCAAGTTGTTCCGCAATTTCTTGTGTACGATCGCTTGAACCGTCATTGATAATTAAAATTTCGACTAAATCACCTCCAACAACGAGTGATTCAACACAGTAATGTAGATATTCTTGCGCATTGTAACTCGGAATGGCAACACTTAATAAAGTCATCTCCTACTCCCTATCAACGAATGATCTGCCAGCTTGAGCTGGCAGATTTTTTATTTATTTTACCATAATTTTATGAAAGTTGCTTTTGGTAACTGTTCTTGGCACGAAAGGCTTTCCATAATTGGCCAACACCTTTTATAAAGTGACCATTCACGATGATTAAAATAGCTGCAACCATTTGTTGATCTATCATACCTCCTGTCATTTTGGCAAGGGCTCTAAATGGCATATTATAAAGGAATAGTAAGTTCAGGTCTGGTTTTCCTTTCTTTTCAGCTTTTTTCAATAAATGGTGTAGCAATTTATAAACCAAGCGAGCCAATCCACTCTTGGCATACTGCAACTTCAATAAGGGATCATTGAGACGGAGTTCCTGACCAATTGTCCAAGATTCAACAGGTACTGGTCGGCCTAGCAAACGAGCAAACTCTTCATCTGTCACCTGATCAACTTGACCAGATTGATAGTGTTCTAGTCCTGCCATATCCGGTAATTGATCAGTTGTAGCTGCTTGCGTTACTTCTGCTACCAAACGAATATCTGACACACTTGCACCGATGTAAAGCTGATAGGCTCCTCCTTCAACTTCAAAGGAATTGATCAAGGTATTGAAGTAACGGAAGGTCTTATCATCAAAGGAAATCGTTATTTCTTTTGATTGACCTGCTTCCAAATACACCTTTGCAAAACCTTTTAATTCTTTTTTAGGTCGGAAAATAGCGCCGTCTTCTTTCCCCACATACAATTGCACGACTTCAGCACCAGCACAAGTACCCGTATTGGTGATCGTCACAGAAATTCCTGTCTCGTGAACGAGGAGATTGCTGTAAGCAAAGCTCGTATACGATAGACCGTAGCCAAATGGATAGTGAACAGCTTTCTTACTGGTATCGAAATACCGGTAGCCAACGTATAGACCCTCGCGATAGAGTGCATAATCACCTTCGGCAGGAAAATCTTTCGAAGAAGGGACATCTGCCAGATTCACTGGATAGGTTTCACTTAATTTTCCGCTTGGGTTGACGATACCAGTCAGCGCATCCAGCATGGCTCTTGCCCCTGCTTCACCTGCCAAATAACCATGAATCACTGCTTTTACATGCTGAGTCCAACTCATATCAACGACAGAACCTGCTGATAGGACTACGACAATATTCTCATGAACTGCTGCTAATTTCCCAAGTAAATAAAGCTGATTTTGCGGCAAATTCAAATGACTGCGATCTAATCCCTCACTCTCACTAATTTCATCCAAGCCCATGTAATATAAGACAGTATCCGCTTGCTTCGCTAAGGAAATAGCCTCTGTCACCAAGGTTTCATCTGGTTGGTCAATTCGCTGGTAACCCTGTGCATAGCCAACAACTGTTAAGGAATAATCCGCAATGCTATCCACCGTATTTTCTACCTGTCTAGCGTTAATAAGGGAAGAACCTGCCCCTTGATAACGTGGATTTTGAGCAAATTCTCCAATTATAGCAACTGTTTTTTCTGCTTGAAGTGGGAGGATTTGTTCGTCATTTTTTAGTAAGACAACACTTTCTGCAGCTGCTCGTTGCGCTAGACGGTGCTGTTCCTCAGGATGAATGCTACGCTTTTCTTGTGCCGCTAATTCTAAGACAACCTGCAACAGCTCATCCACGCGCTCATCGAGCACACGTTCAGACAGACGCCCAGATTGGACTGCAGCAATCAATTCCTTTTGACCAACCGTTGTCGTGCCTGGCATTTCCAGATGACTGCCATTTTCAACTCCAAGAACATGGTCATTTGAGCCACCCCAGTCTGAAACGACAAAGCCTGTAAAGCCCCATTCATCCCGTAAAATATCTCGTAACAATCGTTTATCTTCATTAGCATAAATCCCATTGATCTGATTATAAGCAGACATAATCGCCTTCGGATTTCCTTCACGAACAGCGATTTCAAATCCTGTCAGATAGATTTCACGTAGTGTGCGCTCATCTACAACGGAATCAGAAGCCATACGACGAAGCTCTTGACTATTTACCGCAAAATGTTTTGGCGTAGCTGCTACACCTTGAGATTGCAGACCACGGATCATAGCTGCTGCCATTTTTCCTGCCTGATATGGATCTTCTGAATAATATTCAAAATTACGTCCACACAAGGGATTCCGCTTGATATTGAGTCCAGGCCCCAAGACCACATGAACACCCAAACTACTTGCTTCTGCCCCTAAGGCCGCCCCAACTTTTTCCACCAAATTTGGATCCCAACTATTTGCAAGAGTCGCTGCTGTTGGGAAGCAAGTCGCTGGAACGGAAGCATTCAAGCCTAGATGATCCCCACTTCCTTCTTGCTTACGAATACCGTGTGGCCCGTCTGATAAAAAAACGGACGGAATTCCTTTTTCTGGAAAATCCTTGGTTTCCCAAACAGACTTACCAGACATCAGAGCTGCTTTTTCTGCTAAGGTTAATTGCTCAATAATCTCACGATGTTTCATACTTTTCCTCACTTATACTCTATAAAAAATCAAAATCTGACTAGGCAACGAAACTCTAGATAGAACTAGAGTTCAGCAAGGTGAGTTAACGATGTCAGATGTCGATGTTTGACGAGTAGTATTTCTATTCTACTAAACCTATCATAGCAAAGAAGAACAAGAATTAAAACGCTTTCTTCATAAATTGACAAGTTTCCGACATAATCTGTTTTCAACAATTGAAGGGTATACAAAATTCCCCCAACAACTCATCATTAGGGGAATAGTATTTTCCATTATTTCATAATGACAAATTTCATCATTGGATAGTTAACGGCAACTTGGACAAGGATATTAACCCAGTTGGCAGCTGTTTGAGCCCATCCTAGGCTCAAGCCCCATGATGTGAATAGCTGAGTGGAATAGGGTGGTAAGACAATGGATAAGATACCTGCCACAACCACCGTCAAGATATACCAATGGAGGGTTTTTGATATATCATTTTCCGCTCCAAAAACCAATTTCCGCTGAACGATATAGTTCACAATCTGCGCAACAACATAAGCTAACAGGAAGGATAGAAATCCATTTAAACCACCATGATCTGCTGCTGTATAATGGAAAATCAGCCAATGAAAATCTTGCCCTGAAAAAGCGGTAAATAGAAAGTTTGTTGACAACCACAGAACTGCGAAATTCGTAATCGTTGCAATATTGGACAAGACGTTAAACTTAATAAATTCCCACAAATCAGGATGTTTGGCAATCCACTCTTTCATCAAATGGATCATCTATTCCACCCAATCTTTCTTTTTAGACTTGATTTTACCAGAAATAGCGTACATAGATAGAGACCATATTCCCACAATTACCAGTTCTGCAACACATACCACTAACATCCATGTTCTTGTCTTTGGCACATACACTTCCATTGCTTTTGAGTTAGCAATCGTATATAGAATGTTTTTACTTGCCGCACGCAAAGCTTGCTTAGTAGTATTAGTATCCTGAATGGAGTTTAAGAATGGTAATGGATTAAGAATAAGATCATTACCTGCACGGATTGCCTGGTCTACATTCATATATTTTTTACCAAATGATCCGTCTGTTATAACAGTCCCTTTAAATCCCCATTCTCCACGTAATACCGTTGTTAAAAGGGGATAGGAAGCACCTGTCCATATAGTTCCAATACGATTAAACGATGACATTAGACCTGTTGCTTTCCCTTCCTTGACTGGAATTTCAAAGGCCTTGAGATAGACTTCACGAATCGCTTGCTCATTTGACCAAGTTGCAACACCTTCACGATTGCTCTCTTGATCGTTGAGAGCAAAGTGTTTCATATATGTATAGACCCCTTGTTTAGTAGCATTTTGCACAAAAGCTGATGCCATTTTCCCTGATACAACAGGGTCTTCTGAATAATACTCAAAATTTCGACCAGAAAATGGTGTTCGGTGAATATTAACAGCTGGTGCATAAAGACCCACTACTCCTAATGCTAAAGCTTCTGAACTTATAGCATCACCTATTTTACCAGCTAACTCAGTATTCCAAGTTGAGGCAATTACCACTTCAGAGTTAAGCTGAGTTCCAAAAATAGGCTTGAAGATACCATTGACTCCGGCAGGACCATCTAATTCAACTGTTGCAGGTTTATCAATTGAATTAATTTCAACTGTTCCATATCCTCCTGCTCCTACTAAACGCTTCATATCAGCAACCGATAATTGCTGGAGTATCTGTTCCCATTTAGGATCATCATATTCTAATCCAACCATATCAACTAACCGCAAACCATTGTTCCTAACAATAATATCTTCATCAGAATCTCTATTTTCAATTACTAGCTGATTCAGATCCAAAGCCTTAGAGATTTCATCTGTTGCTTCCTTATCTTTCGTCCGTTCCGTTGGAAGTGTTCCTGTCCAATCGTTACGAGTCACATAGTTTACATCACCTACTGCATATTCAAAGGCATTTGTTACCTCAGCCTTATCAGATGTCCGTTGTTTACGTACTTCTTTTTGAGCAACGGTGTAAGTCTTCGAATCGAGCACATCATGAGCATTGTTCATCAATTTAATCTCATAATTTCCAGCATCTAAGACATAGGCTTTTTCGTTTTTCTCATCATAGGATGCAAGGTCATCACGGTCAAAGCGGATGGCTAATTCTTCGCTCTTACCAGGCTCAAGCACTTCTGTCTTACCAAAACCAGCAAGAACAACATGTGATTTCTCAATGCCACCAGCTGTATATGGTGCTGTATAGTAGACTTGCGCTACATCTTTACCAGCAACCTCACCAGTGTTTGTGACCTTCACTTTCACTTCAATCTCATCACCATCTTCTTTCATGCTGGTAATTTCTTGTTTAAAGTTGGTATAAGATAGACCATATCCGAATGGGTATTGAACCGCTTTTTGATACGCTGCTTCATCCACTTTGCCTGTCGCATTATCTACAAAACGTGTTTCGTAGTAACGATAGCCGACATAGATTCCTTCTGCATAATTAAGGAAATGTGCTGGATATTCAGTAACTTCTTCCCCGTCTTTTTTAACTGTTTCAGTTATATTTGTATATGTAAAATTCCCTTGATTATAATAGGCAGGCGATTCCGTTACATCATATGCATAGGTATCAACTAAGCGTCCTGATGGATTAACTTGACCAGTTACAATTTGTCCTACTCCGTATGCCCCTGTTGAACCTGGGTTACCAATCCAAAGGGCTGCATCCACACCTTCATCTTCTAGGAAGCCAAGCTCCATCGCATTAGAAGAATTGACTAATACAATAACTTTATTAAACTTTTCTTTAACTACGTTTAGTAATTTGCGTTCTACGTCTTGTAACTCCAAGTAGTGTTTATCGGCATCACCATTATAACTCGCCATATCCATTGGCAAGTCTCCGCCTTCCCCTCCCTGGCGGGAAAATGTCACAATAGCAGTATCTGAGAAAGATTGTGCATCTTTTATAATATCTGATGGATAGCTATCTACATCCAGCTCGTTTATAGAAAAATCTCCCCCTGTCAAATTATGAATATCAGCTTTCTTTTTTTCAGGAAGATTTTTCTTATAATATTCCACCAGTTGAGTATTCACTTCCAAGCCAGCTTTCTCTAGTCCTTCTTGAAGAGTGATATTTGTAGCTTCATTAGCAGCACCAGAACCTGTCCCACCATAAGTCAATCTAACTGAAGAAATTCCAAAAAGATTCACTTTACTTCCATTCTTTAATGGTAAAGTACTTTTTTTATTTTCTAATAAGACAGAACCTTCTGATTGCACTTCTGTAACTAAATTTTTTGTCTTTGCGACTGAACTATCTACCTGTTTCTGATTAGCATATGACGGAGAAAAATATAAATTCACTGTTGTTGCAACGATGTTAAGAACAAAATTAAGGCCTAATATCATGAGAGAGAAAAGTGTTAAGAAAAATAAGCCAACTTTCCTCCAATGTGATTTGAGAGATTTATTTTTGCGAAACCGCAAAATAGAAAAAGCAAACATTCCCAAAATAATCACTAAAACTACCCCAAAAAGAATACTTGTAAAAGTTGTACTATTCATCTTGACATAATTTTCTGGGTAATTAACTTCCTTTGCTTGAACATCTTTACTAAATAAGCTAGCAGTCACTAGCACTCCCATAAAACAATTTTTCCAAGTCTTCATAAGACCCTCCTAAATAATTCAACGGCTTGAAAGCCCTTTCTTTTTATAGTTCTACTTTACCAAACGGGACAATTTATGAAAACCCTTTCTTCATAAATTGTCAAGTTCCCGACATAATCTGTCGCCATTCTAACAATCTATTTCATTTACAACAAAAATTTGCTATTTTTGTATATACCTGTTATTATGTATATACGAAAGATAAGAGGTGCCGATATGAATGTAAAACTCAGAAAGACTGGAAACAGTGCTGTTATTACCATACCTTTAGAAATTCAAAGAACTCTTGGAGCTAGTATCGGAGAAGAGATTGAGTTTGTCACAGACGGCCACACCGTTAAGATAAAAAAAGCCGAACCGACCTTTCATTTTGATATAGAACTTCAAAAAGCACTGACTCAATATGACGAATTGATGAAAGAATTGGTAGATAAATGATGCGATATCTATCTGTAGAAGATATTATTAAAATCAACGTCGCTATTATTCAAAAATATTCTCCAAAAGAACCTGTAGGCATTACAGATGCGAATAGTCTAAATATGATTGTAGAACAACCCAAACAAGAAATTTTTGGAAAAACACTCTATCCTACTATCGAAAGTAAGGCTGCTATTCTTTGGATCAATCTAATCAAAAAACATCCTTTCAAAAATGCAAATAAGCGGACTGCTTTCATTGCCATGCAAATGTTTTTTCAACTAAATGGCTATCGCACAGCTATTCCAATAGAAGATGGTTTACATCTAACCCTCGAAATTGCCACCTTTCAAGGGAATTTTGAAACATTAAAAGAGAAGATTACGAACTTTCTAAGCGATAAAGAAACCGTTCAAAAAAGCAAATCTTAAAAACACAAAACTAGACTGGGTAAAAATTTTTCAAATAGTAAAAACACATAAAATCAGGTTGTTAGAAAACCCGATTTTATGTGTTTTTTATGAGACTTTATTATTGTTCTGACCTAAAATTTAGTTTATGCCTTGTTTCATTACTTTTTCCATTATTTCATAATGACAAATTTCATCATCGGATAGTTAACGGCAACTTGGACAAAGATATTAACCCAGTTGGCAGCCGTTTGAGCCCAGCCTAGGCTCAAGCCCCATGATGTGAATAGCTGAGTGGAATAGGGTGGTAAGACAATGGATAAGATACCTGCCACAACCACCGTCAAGATATACCAATGGAGGGTTTTTGATATATCATTTTCCGCTCCAAAGACCAGTTTTCGCTGAACAATATAGTTCACAATCTGCGCAACGACATAAGCTAATAAGAAAGATAGAAAACCGTTTAAGCCACCATTGTCAACGGAATAATGGAATATCATCCAATGAAAATCTTGCCCTGAAAAAGCGGTAAATAGAAAGTTTGTTGACAACCACAGAACTGCGAAGTTCGTAATCGTCGCAATATTGGACAAGACGTTAAACTTAATAAATTCCCACAAATCAGGATGCTTGGCAATCCACTCTTTCATATTTCTCCTTCTAAAAGAGAGGAGGACGAACTGTCCTCACACCTCTTCATTCATTATGCTACTTCTTTTTTCTTTGCAGTTAGTTTCACAAGACCAAGCCCTACTAGCGCAACCAGAACAATGTTTGCCGCTACAAGGACAACCAACCACCATTTTGTTTTTGGTTTGTAAATATCAAGTGCTGCTGAATGTGCAATGGTATACAAGATATTTTTACTTGCTTGACGAAGGGCTGCAACTCCTTCTTTGGTACCAGTAGAGAGCGTTGTTGGATCATCTCCTACAGGAGTGAGCATCAAGTCACCACCGTTGCGAATCGCTTGGTCAGGACTCATGTAGCTTTGACCGTCATAGTCTGTAATCACCATACCATGGAAGCCCCACTCGCCACGTAAAACCGTATTCAATAGGTCACTGTTTCCACCAGCCCAAAGAGTACCAATGCGGTTGAAGGAAGACATGATTGCTGTTGCGCCACCTTCCTTGACTGGAAGTTCAAAGGCTTTGAGGTAGACTTCACGAATCGCTTGCTCGTTTGACCAAGTTGCAACACCTTCACGATTGTCTTCTTGATCGTTGAGAGCAAAGTGTTTGGTAAAGGTATAGACACCATTGTCAAGGGCTTTTTTCACTAGGGCAGAAGCCATTTGACCGGATACGACAGGATCTTCTGAATAGTATTCAAAGTTTCGACCGGAGAATGGAGAACGGTGAATATTCACTGCAGGAGCGTACAAACCGACAATTCCATGAGCCAAGGCTTCTTTTGCAAAAGCATCACCCATTTCTTCAGCAAGCGCTGTATTCCAAGTAGAGGCAACAACCACTTCTGAATTGTATTGGATTCCCTTGATGCCTTGGAAGATACCGTTGATTCCCGCAGGTCCGTCAAGATCCACTACTGCTGGCTTATCAACTGATTTAACCGCAATCGTTGCATAACCACCATGCCCAATCAAGGCAGCCATCTCAGCTACTGTCATTTGAGCAACCAATTTTTCCCAACGTTCATCATCATAATCTGCGCCAACAAGATCTGCCAAACGAAGACCATTCTTTTCAGCTTCTACCTTGTCAACTGGCGTTTCAGCATCTGCATCAATTCGGAAGTTTTCACGATCGACTTCTTTTGCAACCGCATCCGTTGCCTCCTTATCAGATGTCCGTTTAGTTGGAAGTGTTCCTGCCCAATCGTTACGAGTCACATAGTTTACATCACCTACTGCATATTCAAAGGCATTTGTTACCTCAGCCTTATCAGATGTCCGTTGTTTGCGTACTTCTTTTTGAGCAACGGTATAAGTCTTCGAATCGAGCACATCATGAGCATTGTTCATCAATTTAATCTCATAATTTCCAGCATCTAAGACATAGGCTTTTTCGTTTTTCTCATCATAGGATGCAAGGTCATCACGGTCAAAGCGGATGGCTAATTCTTCGCTCTTACCAGGCTCAAGCACTTCTGTCTTACCAAAACCAGCAAGAACAACATGTGATTTCTCAATGCCACCAGCTGTATATGGTGCTGTATAGTAGACTTGCGCTACATCTTTACCAGCAACCTCACCAGTGTTTGTGACCTTCACTTTCACTTCAATCTCATCACCATCTTCTTTCATGCTGGTGATTTCTTGTTTAAAGTTGGTATAAGATAGACCATATCCGAATGGGTATTGAACCGCTTTTTGATACGCTACTTCATCCACTTTGCCTGTCGCATTATCTACAAAACGTGTTTCGTAGTAACGATAGCCGACATAGATTCCTTCTTGGTAATTGACAAATTTGTAGTTAAAGGTTGTGGTTCTTTTGCACCCCACGGAGTTTTTTCATAGGTAATATTTGTGTAAGAGAAGTCTCCTGTATTCCAGTATGTTGGAGCAGAAGCCATATCATAGGCATAGGTATCTACCAAACGACCTGACGGATTGACCTCACCCGCTAAGATGCGTGCTACACCATCAAGACCTGTTGAACCTGGTCCACCAATCCAAAGGGCTGCATCGACACCTTCATCTTCTAGGAAGCCAAGCTCCATCGCATTAGATGAATTCACTAGGACGACGACTTTATCAAAGTTTTTCTTAACGGTTTCAAGCATGTCTTTTTCAACATCTTGAAGCTCAAGATAATGTTTATCTGCTTGCCCTTGCTCATAATCTTTCATAGATTGAGGAAGGTCTGCCCCCTCACCACCATTACGAGAAATGACAACAAGCGCTGTATCAGAGAATTCTTTCGCATTCTTCATCAACTCTTCCGAATACTTGTCTTGACTTGGCTCATAGATATTGTAATCTCCACCGTTTAATGAGAAGATATTGGTTCCCTCTTTTTTCGGTAAGTTTTCTTTATAAAAATCGGTCAATTCAGTATTGACTTTAAAACCTGCATTTTCAAGACCCTGTTGCAAGTTGATATTTTTTGATTCATCGGCTGAACCCGAACCTGAACCACCGTAGGTCACTGCAACTGAAGAAATCCCAAATACATTGACTTTTGATGATTTTTCAAGTGGCAAGGTCTTCTGCTTGTTCTTCAAAAGAACCGTACCTTCTTCTTGAATCTTTGTCACCAATTGTTTGGAAACTGCTTCTGCATCCTTGATTTTACCTTCATCGGCATAAGAGGGTGCAAAATAGGTGTCAATCACGTTTACAAACATGTTCACCGCATAGTTAGCGCCTACAATCACAATACTGAGTAGTGACAGCAATCCCATTGCAACCTTGCTCTTAACTGTTTTCAACGGCTTGTTCTGCACAATACGGTAAATCGCATATGCCAGTAGGGCAACTACTGCAACTGAAGCGACAATCAAGGTCGTCTTTACTATCCCCGCTGCATCCCATGACTGATAGGATTTAGCATAATCTTCAGCTGCTACTGGAACGCTAAGAAGTGCGCCAGCAACAACCAAAGCTAGTCCTTTGTTTTTCCAAGTCTTCATAAGACCCTCCTAAATAATTCAATGGCTTGAAAGCCTTTTCTTTTTATAGTCCTACTTTACCAAACCAAACAATTTATGAAAACCTTTTCTTCATAATCTGTCATTTAGACTGCATAATTTGTCTGTTTCTGCTGATTTGTCTCTTTTCTTTATTTTCTACTTATCCTATTCTCTCTATTTTGCCATTTTTATTGAATAAAGATAAAAAAAGTGTTACTATTTGTAATATATCGCCTTATTTTACAAATAGGAGTCTGAAATGTCTTATAAAGAATTAAAAATCATCAAATATCAACATTACGATACACTGGAAGAAGAATATCAACGAAGATTGACTAGTTTTGGTGTCATTAAAACAGAAATGTATCCCTATCTAATGCAAAGAGATCGTTTTAAAACCCATCAATATCCCTTATTTGTCGTTCCTTTGTTAGAACTACAATTAGTATCACAAAAAATACAGGAAAATTCGACAAGAATTAAAGAAATTGCAAACTTACTTCCCCCAGTCGCTCATACCCAATTTTATACAGAGCAACTCTACAAGGCTGTGATTAACACCAACGAAATAGAAGGCATTAAAACCACACGAAAAGATGTTTCAGAAGCCTATCGAGCCTTACAAGAATCTTCTTCGAAAGATATCCGTCTCTTGTCCACTGTACGCATGTATCACGATATTGCAGATAATCAATTACTCACAATCGACCAACTCTCAGTGATTCGAGATATTTATGATAAGCTCACTGATGAAGAAAACCAACTAGATGGTGAGCTGTTCCGTGACAATATCGTCAGCATTGTTGATCAGCACAGCGGGAAAGTAGAACATATCGCTCCATCAACTGAAAAGCAAATCTATTTGATGCTGACAAGCTGGATTCAATTCATCAACGATGACACAATTCCCTTCTTAATCAAGGCAACGCTAGGACATTTCTTTTTTGAAAACATTCATCCGTTTTACGATGGAAACGGGCGGACAGGTCGCTACATTTTATCTCGTTATCTAGCTAGAAAACTTGACATTTTTTCAGGTCTCGTTATTTCACAAAAAATCAATGAGAATAAAAAAAGATACTACAAAGCTTTCTCAACTACAGGAGATAGTGATAATCGTGCAGAGGGCACCTTCTTTGTTCAAACCATGCTAGAATTAATTGAGGAGGGACAAAAAGATATTCTTAACATACTAAAAGAGAAAAAGGTCATTCTTGATCATTTCTGGCAGCGGATGGAATCCAATAATGACCTGACAGAAATCCAAAGACACATCCTATTTCTCCTGCTGCAATCTACTACCTTTGTCAACCATCCCAAAGAAGGCTTGACAGACCGTGCTATCATTGATATTCTAGCTTCCGAGTTCCCTAGAAAAACCATCAAAGATAGCATTGCAGTATTACGAGAAAAAGGAATGATTGCCCAAATTGCCCGAAAACCAAGCAGACATCAATTACTCAACACTGACGAATAATAGATAGAAAGGACTCGTATGAACATCGCAATTGTAGAAGACCAAAAAGTCGAGCAAGAACGACTCAGTAAGTATATTCACAACTACTGCCAAAAGATCAAACGCCCTGTAGACATCACCTGTTTTAACGACGGTATTGATATCACCAGTGACTACCAGCATCGCTTCGATATTATCTATTTGGATGTGGAAATGGAAATCATGGACGGTATGACGACTGCTAAAAAGATTCGTGCGGTAGACAAAGATGTCTTGATTGTCTTTGTAACCAACCATTCTCAGGTAGCCATTCAGGGATATTCTGTTGAAGCAATCGACTTTCTCCTCAAACCACTTAGCAACTTCGTTTTTGAAGAACATTTCAAAAAAATGCTTCGAAAGCTTCCTAGCCCCGAAGAGGAGCAGCACTATCTCTATGTAAAAAATAAGGCTTCCACTTTTAAAATTCCTCAAAAGGACATCTATTATCTGGAAAGTGACGGCCACCAACTCCATATCCATAGCAAGCAAGAAACCATTACCATCAGCAATACCTTAAAAAACATGGAACAATTGCTCGATAAAAAGAGTTTCTTTCGTTCTAATTCAGGCTATATTGTTAATCTCGCTTATGTAGAAAAAATCGAAGGTAATCTAGCCTATATCAAGGGAGAACCCTTGCAAATCAGTCGACCTCGTAAGAAAGATTTCATGACTGCTCTGACCAATTACATCGGAGACACCTTGCTATGATGACACACTTTCCAGATATTCCACGAGTCTATACCGCACTATCTGAAGCAGTCGCCTGTTGCTTGGTCTGTCTTCCCCTGATTATCAACATGGAATGGTTGCGAAAAATGAGAACCTTGCTCCTCATCTTTCCTGCTCAAATTCTACTGCAACTCCTAGCTGGTCAATTCCCTATCCTCTTGTGGACAATCGGCATGGGTATCAATATCTCTTGGATGTTTGCATCGATTTACCTACTAGGTGTCAAACAGTCAAAGACTGCTCTTTATTTAACTGCAAAGGCCTTTATCGCTGCAGAATTAGTCGCCTCTCTTGCCTGGCATCTTTACTGTCTCACGATTTATTCACAACCTGTGGATAACTTGTGGACACAGGCTTTATTCATGGGAATTATTTCTAGCATCGCTTTTCTTCTCTTCTATCAGCAAAATCGAAAAATAAACCTAGAAGAGCTGCAAAATAGTATCGAAAAACGAGAGGTTTGGGTTGCTGTTTTTACTTCATTAACTATTTTTATTTTAAGCAATATTGGGTTTATCCTCTCTGGGACACCCCAATTTCAAGATTCAACAAGTATCTTTATCCTCAGAACGACGGTCAATTTCTCTGGTATTCTACTCCTTCTCACACAAGAGTCCCAGCAATACGATCGCTATCTACGTGAAGAATTGGTTGCCATCCACAACATGTTCCAACTGCAGTATAAACAATACCAAGCCTACCGAGAAAATAATGATCTCATCAGCAGAAAAGCCCATGATCTCAAGCATCAGCTCTACATTATCCAGCAGGAAGCAGATAAGCAAAAGCAACAACAATACCTCAAGGAAATGACAGTAGCCATTCAGAATTTTGAAGCTAAGATTGAAACAGGAAATCCCGTCCTTGATACCATTTTGACACAAAAAAATCAATACTGCCTCCAAAACAGTATCAATTTTACTTGTATCGTGCAGGGTCAGCTTCTCCATTTCATGGACATTATGGACATCTCTGCTCTTTTTGGAAATGCGATTGACAATGCCATTGAAGCTGTGGAAAAAATCAGCCAAGCCGAGCAACGCCTGATGACCTTAAAAGTCTCTCAACACAGCCAATTTATCGTCATTCGACTCGATAATTATGACACTTCTAATCTTGACTTATCCACAGGACAATTTCCCAGCACTTCAAAAGAAGATAAAAATCTCCATGGTATCGGCCTGAAAAGTATGGACTTTATTGTCCAAAAATATGGCGGCAATCTAACGCTCAGCAAGGAGGACAACTGGGTTCAACTAAAAATCTTACTTCCTGTGGAAAACAGTTAATACTCTATCCATATCAAAATGAGCGTTTTTCAATACTTTATTGGGTAGTGCGGGCGCAAGCAACCTCCTTCGGGGTTTCATTGCTAAAGTATCCTATATTTAAATACCTTCGACTTACTGTACTTCCAAGCTGACATCATCACTCTCCTAACGTTGTCAATGCAACCAATTTCTATTTTTTAAGGGTCTAAATTGGTGGATAAGTTGGTTATTTTTGAATGTCAATGAGTATACTACTCTATAAAATCTGATTAAGATTCGAAATTAGAGATAGAAAGAATCTCCAAATGATTCAGCAAGGTGTGGCATACTCTATAAAAATCAACATCTGACTAGGTTCCACAATTGAGAATTGTGGAAGATGATAGATAAAACTAGCGTAGCTTGTGTCCTAAAAACTGCAGGGGTAACGTAGATTAGCTGAGGATTATTTCATAATCCTTATTTCCAACCTTCAACAGTCCGCTGGACTGTTGAAGGCAGGTGACTTAACGACAGAAGAAACTGATTGTTGCCGTGCTTACTATGCCATTCAAAAAGCCCTAATCGGGCTTTTTCTGCTTCCATTCGATTTCTACATAATCAACAGCGCCCTCTTTCATTTCATCTATCATCATCCCTATATAATCTACCAATCTACTTTGAGGCTCTTGTTTCAGGAGGGCTACATAAGCCGGGTGTTGATAGATTTTTTCTTTAAACCATTCCTCCGTCAAACGTTCACCTGAAAAAAAGGCAAGATTGAGCGAAGCCATTATGTCTGACAGTTGATCTGCCAATTGCCGGTCATAAGCTGCATCATCATGTAAGGCAGTATGAAGCATCATATCACTCGACCGATGAAAGACATCCATTAAATATTTTTGATGATCCGCTAAATCGAGATTCGCATTGTTTTTCCACAAGTCAACATCAAGTCTGGTTTGTTGATAAATGAGGCGATTCTCTTTTAAAGATAAACGACCAATGGTCATAGGATACATGGAAAAAGCGCCATTTACAACCTCAGTAAGCTGCGATTGCTTTCCTGTTGATTGAGTGATGTGCTGGGTATGAATATGACCAGAAAAGGTTAGGGTAATACCATACTGATCATACAATTCTCGCAAATCAACCGCATTATCAAGTGTAAATCCACTCGTCGGCGCAATGTGCTGGTCCAAGACATTATGATGCATAATCGGAATCACCTGAACTCCCGCTTCCCTAGCTTCCTGCAATTGGGAAGTTATCCACATCAACGTTTCTTTTTTCAATCGCCCATTCGTCGCAGGAGCACCCCTTCCTAGGCCGTCGACATAGATATTACTATCAATCATCAATAACCAAAGATTTGTAAAGGGCTTTGCCATATAACTAAGAGAAGATTTATCCCGTTGACTGGCTTGGGCGTAACCAAAATCTGTAAAGATTTTTTCAAAGTCCTTCTTCGTGACTTGGGCTGTCTTAACCTGATTCTCACCCTTAAATTCACGCGCCCACCCACTGGCAATATCATGATTTCCTGGAATAACCAACACTTCTGTACCAGCAGCTTCCATTACGTTGAACTGTTCTGCCAAGTCTTCCATGCTCTTTTTTTCACCATTTAGGCTCAAATCCCCACTAACAAGGAGTAACTTAGGCTTCTCTTTCTTCACTTGAGCCACCAAGGCATCCATTCTTTCCTTACTATAGCGGACATCTTTTCCTGCTGCTGTATTTTGAATAATGGAAAAAGCCTTACCATTATCGTGCAGACTTGGAGATAGGTAATGCATATCGGTTACAATCCAAATTTGCTCAGAGTCAGTCCACTCTTTTGCTAAATAAGAAGCTCGTTGCGCTTGTTTGGGCATCAAAAAATAGCCAATTAATACCCCTAAACACACTAGATAAAACCAATAGCGCTTCTTCATACAACCTCCTCCATTCTCTTTCTTATTATACCATCTTCTGCTATTTTTTGAAGAAGCCTAGCATGATTCAACAGATGAATTAGACTTTATAGGAAAGAGAATGTTAACTCTATAAAAATAGAAGGCTGAGAACGAGCCTCAACCTCCTTGATTATTGGATTATTTTTTCACAAATTTCGCAGATTGTTCACCAGCTTGGCGACCAAATACAATAATATCTGCGACGGCATTCCCACCAATACGGTTTTTACCGTGAACACCACCTGTCACTTCTCCAGCTGCGTAAAGACCTGGAATTGCTTGACCTTCTTTGTTCAATACTTCTGTATTGGTATTAATTTTAAGACCACCCATTGTGTGGTGAATACCTGGTGCAATCTTGATTGCATAGTAAGGAGCTTTATCTAAAGCATGATCCATACCGCTTGACCGACCAAATGCTGCATCACTTTTATCTGCAACAGCCTTATTCCATGTATCCAAGGTTGTTTGTAAGGCATCTGCTGGAACATCAATTGCTTTTGCAAGATCTGCAAGTGTTTCACCTGATTTCACAAGACCTTTTTTCTCATATTGAGCAATTGCTTTTACGCGGTCTTTCAAGGCTGAATCAAACACCACGTAAGCATAGTTTGGCTCTAAACCATTGATTGCTGCAGAAACTTTATCACGAGTTTCCAATTCATTGAAGAAACGCTCTCCTTTTGTATTCACCAAAATAGCACCTTCTCCACGGATAGCTTCTGTAATCAAGTAAGCTTTTTCTTGCTCAACAGTTGGGTGGATTTGAA
The DNA here is from genome assembly GCF_001623565.1 of Streptococcus marmotae. Classification (NCBI taxonomy): domain Bacteria; kingdom Bacillati; phylum Bacillota; class Bacilli; order Lactobacillales; family Streptococcaceae; genus Streptococcus; species Streptococcus marmotae. The sequence continues at coordinate 743,595 of NZ_CP015196.1, forward strand.
TCTGTTCCATATCAACCGTTGCAGCACCTTTTGCTTCTGCAAGAGCAATCCCATCACCTGTTGAACCTGCTTGGTTTGTTGTGACATAACCTTTTAATTTGGGATTTAATTGAGCAACTTTTTCTAAATCAGCACCGAAACCACCTGTTGCAATCACGACGGCTTTAGCTGCAACTTTTTTTGTTTTACCATCAATTTTTACTTCAACACCTGAAATCTTACCGTCTTTTTCTTCAAGATTTGTCACATCAGCATTGACGAACATTGGAATCTTGCGCTCTGTCAAGTTGTGATAAAGACCAGTTACAAGGTAACCACCAACTGCTGAACCATCCGCTGGACGGTGAGTTCGTTTTTCACTCATACCACCTGTTGTTGTGATGTTGCTGAGGGTAATTCCCATACCATCCAACCAGTCGATTGCAGATGCTGAGTTATCTACTAAATAGCGAAGCAATTCTGGGTCGTTTGTTCCGCCACCACCTTTAAGGGTTTCTTCATAGAATTTATCGTTTGAATCGTTAATTCCCTCTTTATCTTGGAATTTCGTTTGAGAAGCATTCATACCTGCGGATGATTTTGCGGTATTTCCACCTACTTCTCCCATCTTTTCAAGAACAGCTACGCTTGCTCCTGCATCGTGAGCAGAAACTGCTGCAGCCATACCTGCACCACCTGAACCGATGACAACTACATCATAGTTGTCTTTTAATTCTGACGGATCTGTATAGACCTTCTCTGATGCTCCTGAAACAGCTTCTTCTTTAGAAGATGAAGCAGGAGTTGACGATTCTGCTGTATTGGTTGATTTACTTCCACAAGCAATCAAGAAAACAGCAGCGAACAAACTTAGTAAGGCACCTAGCCAAACTTTCTTCTTCATATTAAATCTTCTCCTTTTTTAAAGTTACCGTATTATTGTACCCTATTTACCAATCACTTGCAATAGTTTTTGTAATTTTTTTCACAAATGTATTGATTTTCATTTTCATGCAAAACAAAAAGCCCACTTGCGTAGGCTTTCTGTAATATACATAATGAAATTAAAGCATTTTGTTGTAGAATTCAACGACAAGTGCTTCGTTAATTTCTGGGTTGATTTCGTCGCGTTCTGGAAGGCGAGTTAATGAACCTTCTAATTTATCAGCATCAAATGATACGAATGCTGGACGTCCAAGAGTTGCTTCAACTGCTTCAAGGATTGCAGGTACTTTCAATGATTTTTCACGAACGGAAATCACTTGACCTACTTCAACACGGTAGCTAGGAATGTCAACGCGTTTTCCGTCAACAAGGATATGACCGTGGTTTACAAATTGACGTGCTTGACGACGAGTTGTTGCAAGACCAAGACGGTAAACAACGTTGTCCAAACGACGCTCAAGAAGAAGCATGAAGTTGAAACCAAGAATTCCGCCTTTGATTTTTGTAGCTTGTACGAACAAGTTACGGAATTGCTTCTCACCTACACCGTAAGAGAAACGAAGTTTTTGTTTCTCAGCCAATTGCAAACCGTATTCTGACAATTTGCTGCGGTTGTTTGGTCCATGTTGACCTGGTACATAGTTACGACGAGCAAGCTCTTTACCTGTACCTGTAAGTGACAAACCAAGACGGCGTGCTTGTTTCCAAGATGGTCCTGTATAACGTGACATAAGAATGTCCTCCATAAAATAAATTTTTTATGGAAATAGTCTTTGAGAAATCCTGATTCGTGCAGGTACCCTTCGCCTAAACAGCTAAGGTTACTTCTATTGCAAAGTACCTGTTGACGAGCTTCATATTCCTCTGCTGCTATTTCACACAAGGGATAGTATATCATAGAAAAAAGGCTTTGTAAAGCCTTTTGTACATTTTATCACGACAGACGCAGGAAAAATTGCACACCAAAAGTTCTAAAATGAAGCTAGCCACTTAGGATAAGTTAATAAGGTCAGAGTTTGATTTTTGACGAGTATTAGAACTTTTGTTCTTCACTTAATAACCTGATTTTTCGGGACAATATCAAGTTCAATTGACAGACCCGTCTTCTCTTGTAATAGTTGGACATAGCGCTCAATTTCACGAAAAGTATGGTATTCTTCTTTTTGAAAGGTTGCTAAAAAAGCTTCTTTTTCTTGATGTGTCATACCTATTTATTCGAAAAACAGGAACATAAATCAATCAAGTAATGATAGCTACTTTGAGTTTTTTTCGATAGCTTTTCTGACTTCTGCGATGAAGTAGAGAGAGCCCGTTATAAAGAGCAGTTCCCCTTCAAGCGACTGACGCTCCCATTCTTGAATGAATTGGACATAATCCGCTATATAAGGTATCCCTTTAGGAGCATCTAGCTCGTCTATCCCTCCATCATAGGCAAAGCTCGTTAAAATCAAGCGAGCTTCCGGTAGCCGTTCGCAAATAGAATCCAGCATTTCTCGGAAATCTTTCCGTTTCAATGCTGAAAATAAAATTGTAACCCTATTCCATTGCTGAGACTGGACAAAATCGACCAGCCGCTCAATTGCTGGCAAATTATGTGCGCCGTCTAAGTACATGCGATTTGTACCACCAATCCGTTCGAGTCGACCAGCCCACTGGGTGTTTTTCAAGGTTTTCAAAACCTCTTCTTGGTCAATGTGGATATCTTGATGATTCATCAACAGATAAAAAGCCTGCAATGCTAGCGCTGCATTTTCTTCTTGATGCTGACCAATCAGCCCCAGTTCGATCCCTTCTATTTGCCAAGTGTCACTGCGAAATTGACCATTCATTAAGACAAAATCTCGTCCTTCATAGTAGAGCGGGGCGTGATGGGCACTCGCTGTTTTCTTGCAAATTTGCAAAGCAACATCAGGCATAGGTCCCAATATAATAGGTGCTTTCTCCTTTATGATCCCTGCTTTTTGTTCCGCAATCTCAGTGAGACTATTTCCTAATAAATCCTGATGATCCAAGCCAATAGAGGTAATGATACTTATCAAAGGCTCCACCACATTGGTCGTGTCTAGCAATCCTCCGATTCCTACCTCAACCAAAGCAATATCAAGCCGCTGCGCCTGAAAATAGAGTAGCATCACTAGCGTCAGCACTTCAAAATAGCGGAACGGCTCATAAACCTGTTCGACTTTCTTCTCCAGCTGAAAAACACGCTCAAGCAACTTCTGAAAATCAGCTTTCGCAATCGGCTGCCCATTGATACAGATACGGTCATGAACCGTTACCAAATGCGGTGATACAAACGTTCCTACACGTAAGTTATGTCCCTCCAACAGGCTTCTCAAAAATGCAATAGTCGACCCCTTCCCATTCGTACCCGCCACATGAACCACCGGCAGTCCCTGCTCTGGGTGTCCTAGTAAATCCAACGCATACCGCACCTTCTCCATCTTATAGCGGTAGTTCCTTCCCTGCTTCTCATTGAGCCATTTTTCTAACGTCATCCCATCCTCCAACACCCCTATCCTATCAAGTTTCCCCTAAAAAATCAAAAGAAAAAGGGGGATTAAAAATCCCACCATGGCCCTGGCCACCCTTCTCCAAAAACTCCAATCACACTTAAAAATTTAAACATCTTATATCTCCTTATCTCTTTGATAAGTTTAGTATACAAGATTTATACTTTTCACAACAGGACAAATTTGTCACATTAGGCAATATTTTCCTGCCATTCCGCTTCCAGTCGCTCTGCAAGATATGTATTCCCAATTAGCTGAGCAAAATTAATCGCTTCTTCATAGTAAAATGTTGCTTGTTCCCTATTCTTTGTATGGAATAACTCATATTTCCACTTTAGCATACTCAAAATTGGCTTCTTCTGAAAATCCTGACTCATCATCATGATGTCATCTAAAGCTTTGAATAGTCTAGGAAAAAATTCGTATTTTCCCGATTTTCCTAATATCCCAATTGCTGCCATTAGAACGTCACGCAGGACAAATAAGTCTTCTGCGATTACGACATCTACTTGATGGACTAAGACTTCTAGTAACTCTAAAAAATCTGGAAACTGCTCTTCTTCTTGCCAATATTTTATGCGTTCTATATAGAGGCGTATAATTAACAAATCATTAATTTTATACGAATCTTTCTGGCGGATCTGAAAAAAGTACTCATCAATAATTTCCTGACCAAAGTGTGCTGTTTGCGTTTCTGCAACATCTAGCGCTGACCGAAAGGCATCTATCGCTATCTTTTCTTCTTCTGGTAATCTATCATAGAAGTCATCATAGATTTCTTCTAAGAGAGCCTCACGTTTCTCTACTAATTCAGGCTTTCCGTATGTAGGTACACGTAACACATCGTACTTTAACTTTGTATAACGAGATGGCAACTCGACATAATCCGGCATCAATTGATAAAGAGTCATACCCAAACGTTGGGCAATGAAGGTAATTTTGCTCAATGTTGGCTTAGATTGTCCGGCTTCTATCCGCATCAACTGTCGAGCAGTTAATTCAACTTCATCTTCACAAAACTGCTCTCTAGTAATACCCAAATTTTCCCGCAATCGTCGAACTTTTGCCCCAAATTCTTTGTTATCCACAGCATCACCTCCATCTTAATATCTCAATTATTATACAAAAGTATCAGAAAATTTTCAATATTTTTTCACCGAGATATTCAACCTTTATCATTCGAAAATGAGATGCCCCATCTGTCAAACTAGAAAGATGAGAAAGATAGAAGAACCATGACAGAATCAAAGAAATAGGGGAGTGAGACAAAGTCATAACCACCCGTGAAAACGGGTGGCTTGTACACCGGCTATAAGCCGTTTCCCTCCAGCGGGCGTCTAAAGACGCTCGCTGAACTTCGTTCAGGTTAGCTTCTATTACTTGACTAATGCCCGTAACAACGGGCTTTTATCTTGTTCTAAAACCTCCATCTGAAAATGGATCTTCATACTCTTTAACACTCAACTTATCAAGAGCGATGTCAGTCTTTTCCTGCTCACGGATATACTTCGCAACAGTTTTCTCGTTTAATCCTACCGTACTGACGTAATAGCCTCTTGCCCAAAACTTGCGATTTCCATACTTATATTTTAAATTCGCATGTTTATCAAATATCATTAAGGCACTTTTACTTTTCAGATAGCCCATAAAATCAGAAATCGCAAGTTTTGGAGGAATGAGAACTAACATGTGAACATGATCTGACATCATGTGACCTTCAATAATTTCAACTCCTTTATATTGGCATAGATGACGGAAAATATCGATTAAATCCTGCCTAATTTTGTAGTATATGGCTTTTCTTCGGTACTTCGGTGTGAAGACAATATGATATTTGCACATCCATTTGGTGTGTGATAAACTATAACTGCTTTTAGTCATTTATTTTTCCTCCTTTGTCTAACTTGAACAATTAGATTATAGTAGGAAAAATAAATGAAAGCTAGAAGCCTTGTTAGCCACCAGCTTAGCTGGTGGTTTTCTTGTTCTGCTCTGCGAGAAGAACTGGCTTGAAGCCATAACAGGATGAGCGTAAAGCGCTCACCCACGAAAGAATATAATCTGGAAGATTTCGTATAAAAAATCGGTATTTCGCAGAAATCGATTATCCTCACTCCTTTATTTTTAGGTTCGGGCTAAACGAATCTACTGGATTCGTTTACTCTCACCCACGCAAGGTTGATGCAGTCTGTAGAATGTTGATTTATCAACGTTTTACAAACCCGACAAGCCTCGCTTTCGAGTCTCTAGGATTGGGTATTAATAGTCACTTTTCTGACGATTGATATGCGTCAAACTGTTAAATCTATAAAGGAATTGAGGCTGGACACTTTTGTCTCAGCCTCATTTTATTCTACTAATCCAAATAATGAATCAAAATCTTTTCTGTTAACACATCAGAATAGGTATAGGATTCTACATAGGTATTATTCGGGTCTTCATATTCTACGATAAAGAGGGATTGATACACCTCTGTAATTCGACCTTGCTTATTTTTCTCCCGTTTTCGGCCATTTTCAAGGGTTAATTCAACAACTTGCCCTTCATGGTTTTTAATATCTTCTTTGATTTGCTTCATCTTAGCAACATCTGTAAATGCATCACTCATTCTTATCCATCCTCTCTCTTGGAAATACTTGAAAATTTATTGTATTCTTTTTTAAACATCAGTTCAACCGTTCCACGTGCTCCTGAACGGTTTTTTTCAATGATGACTTCAACAGTATCATTTGGAATTCCACCCTCTTCTTGGCCTCCCCGTTCATAATAATCATCACGATAAAGGAAGGCTACAATATCTGCATCCTGCTCAATCGAACCAGACTCCCGAATATCAGACAAGACTGGACGCTTATCTTGGCGCTGTTCCACACCACGAGATAGCTGACTAAGCGCAATAACAGGCACTTTCAGCTCTTTGGCCAAAATCTTCAATTGGCGAGAAATTTCAGAAACTTCCTGTTGACGATTTTCCCGACCGGTGCCTGTAATCAACTGCAAATAGTCAATCAAAATCAAGCCGAGATTGCCTGTTTCTTGCGCTAATTTCCGAGAGCGAGAACGAATTTCAGTAATCTTAATCCCTGGCGTATCATCAATATAGATACTCGCATTGGCCAAATTTGCCTGTGCCATGGTCAATTTTTGCCATTCTTCATCAGTCAAATGACCTGTACGAATCGAACGGGAGTTAATCATGCCTTCTGCAGCTAACATCCGGTCAACGAGACTTTCAGCCCCCATTTCTAGGGAAAAGATAGCAACTGTCAATCCTAGTTTGGTACCAATATTTTGTGCAATATTTAAGGCAAAGGCCGTCTTTCCGACCGCTGGACGCGCCGCCAAAATAATCAACTCTTCTTCATGCAAACCTGTTGTCATCGCATCCAAGGCTGGATAACCCGTCGCAATTCCTGTAATATCAGATGTTTGTTGCGAGCGTCTTTCCAAATTTTCAAAGTTGATATGTAAAATATCCTCAATCTGCTTAAACCCGCTACGGCTTGCACCTTCACTGACATCAATTAAGGCCTTTTCAGCACGCGCAATAATCTCATCTGACTCATCTGCCCCATCATAGGCTTGATTAATCGAATCCGTCAGACTCGAAATCAGCTTTCGTAAATTTGATTTTTCGGCAACAATCTTGGCATAATATTCCGCATTCGCAGAAGTTGGTACCGAATTAATCACTTCTGCCAGATAGCTGAGACCGCCAATATTTTCCAAGTCCCCATGATTAGCTAGATAATTCCGCATGGTGGTCGCATCAATCGCTTCATGACGATCCGACAAGGCAATCATTGCTTTAAAAATCAGCTGGTGGGCGTATTTGAAGAAATCGTCTGCTTCAATATATTCGCGAACGAAAACTAATTTTCCCTCATCGATAAAAATTGCACCAAGAACAGACTGTTCTGCTAAAATATCTTGAGGTTGTACACGCAGTTCATCCAATTCTGCCAAGATTCTCACCTCCCATCTCTACTACAATTTACTTAGGCTTCCTTAATGCTTAAGTTAATAACACCTGTCACATCTTGATAAATTTTCACAGGAACATCGATTAAGCCAACCGCACGAATTGGATGATCCAACTGGATATTCCGCTTGTCTATCTTAATACCGAATTGTTTTTCCAACTCCTCAGCAATTTTCTTGCTTGTAATGGAGCCAAACGTACGACCATCTGGACCAACTTTTTCAACAAAGGAAACAAGCGTCTTATCTTCAGCTAATCTCGCCTTAATTGCTTCTGCTTCTGCTAACATCTCAGCATGGGCTTTTTCTTGCGATTTTTGTTTACCACGTAATTCACTAATGGCTTGATTAGTCGCCTCCTTGGCAAGATTTTTCTTAATCAAGAAATTTTGGGCGTATCCTGTTGGAACTTCCTTGATTTCCCCTTTTTTACCTTTCCCTTTGACATCTGCTAAAAAAATAACTTTCATGTAAATTCCTCCTATATTTCTTTTAATTCCTCTTCAATCACTTGCTGTAATTTCATTTGAACTTGGTCAAGTGATTCATAATGCACTTGGGCTGCTGCAAGATTAAAATGACCACCTCCACCCATCTCTTCCATGATTCGCTGTACGTTTACCTTACTGCGGCTACGAGCTGAAATAGCGATATAATCATTGACATTTTTTGTGACAACAAAGACTGCTTCAATCCCTGCCATCCCTAAAATCGTATCCGCTGCCTTACTTGGGACAATCGTATCATAGGCAATTTGTTCATCGCCACAAACCAAAACAATATGGTCTGAAATCTTTTGTCCTCTTAAAATCAATTCGTTGATTTGGCGGTATTCGTTGAAATCCGTTGCCGCAATCTGCTGAATTTCTGAACTATCACTACCACGATTTCTGAGGTAACTTGCCACATCAAATGTTCGGCTAGTCACGCGCGAGGTGAAATTCTTGGTATCAAGCATAATCCCTGCCATGAGAAGACTAGACTGAAGTCGATTGAGCTTATGGTGCTTATCATTTTGAAATTGAATCAATTCCGTTACCAGTTCACTTGCTGAACTTGCACCACTCTCAATATAAGTCAAGACTGCATTTTCTGGGAAATCTGCATCACGACGATGATGATCAACCACTACAACTTGACTAAACAATTCATAAAATTCTTTTGACAAGGTCAAACCAATCTTAGAATGATCGACCATAATGAGAAGCGATTGAGAAGTCACCTGCTTCTTGGCTTCCTCTACCGTCAATAAATTCGAGCAATTTTCATGAGCCAATCGCTGGATTGCTCGCTCAATATCAGCTGACATTTCCTGTGAATTGTAGACAGTGTAGGCATTATTCATGATATTTTGTGCAAAATACTGCATTCCAACAGCAGAACCCAAGGCATCCATATCCAAGTTGCGATGTCCCACCACAAAGACCTTATCCACCATTTTCAATTTGTCCGAAACAGCCGTCATCATCGCACGTGTACGCGTTCGTGTCCGTTTAACAGCAGAAGCAGAGCCACCGCCGAAAAAGAGTGGCTGTTTGCTCTCATCATTTTCTTTAACAACAACTTGGTCCCCGCCCCGAACTTCAGCCATATTGAGATTTTGTAAAGCAACCTGACCGATTTGCTGATGATTACTAGCTCCATAAGCAATTCCTATACTTAGGGTCAAGGCCAACTCCATCTGTTTTGCTTCTTCACGAAACCGGTTGATAACCGAAAATTTATCTTCAATTAATCCTTCCAAAACCGCATAATCTGTAAAGAAGTAGAAACGATCCATGGTTCCACGACGGTAGTAAATCCCATTCTCGTTTGCGAAATCAGATACAAATTGTGCTAAAAAGCTATTGATTTGGCTAATCTGAGAATCGGAATAAATATCTTCTAACTCATCATAATTATCGACAGAAATAATCCCAATAGCAGGCCGACTACCAATCAAATTTGAGGTAGCATAATATTCTGTTGACGCATCAAAAAAGTAGAAGATTCCTTGTTCAAAATCTACGTAGACTGCATAACGTTTGTCAGCAATTGTTACATAAGTCCTATCCTCATCCAGACCAACGTCAATCATTTCCCGCAGTTTTCGTTGATCAAACTCACCATCTTCCTTGACAAATAGAAGCTCTGCATAAGGGTTAAACCACTCTACTTGATTGTCTTCTGAGATTTTAATCACACCAACTGGCATATGGGCCAATAAGCGCATCAGACCAGAATCAGCCTGAGCATTTAGATACTCAATCTGTTCCACTTCACTCACTTCATAGGAATGTTGTTGGAAAATAAATAATAGAACAAGTAAGAATAAGGCGATAAAAATGGATAAATAGGTAATTGTAGATGTCGGGTATAAACTTTGTATTAAAGCTACTAATCCAAAGAGAATGATCCCAATCATCACAAAATGAATCGTTGCAAATCGAAATTTTTTCATCACTAACCTCTGCTTGCCATTCTACCATAAAATCGCTGAAAATGCTAGTTTCTATTTCCAATCAAAGCGAACCAGAAAAGATCCTGCTCCTATTCAGTTAGGTAAAAAAGACCGAACAAACTGTCCAGTCCTTAATCATTATTTTTTAGCCTGATTCTTTGAAATAGAACGACTCCGTCCTTCTAGATAAACCATGAGGATTGAAATATCTGCTGGATTGACCCCTGAAATACGGCTAGCTTGTCCAATCGTTTCTGGGGAAATCAACTTGAATTTCTGACGTGCTTCGGTCGCAATGGAATCAATATCATCCCAATCAATATCTGCTGGAATCCGTTTTTCTTCCATCCGTTTCATTTTTTCAACCTGGTCCAAGGCTTTAGTAATATAACCCTCATATTTCACCTCGGTTTCAATCAATTCAATGGTCTTATCAGACAGTTCCTCAGCAGCTAGACCAACAAATTGAATAACATCCGCATAGGTGATTTCAGGTCTTCTCATAAACTCTTTTGCAGTCAGCGCATCTGTCAGCGGTTTAAAGCCCATCGCGACAACCTTCTCATTGGTTTCCTTGACAGGTTTTAACTTGATTGACTCCAACCGAGCCATTTCATTTTCGAACTGATTCTTGTGAATCTGAAAGACCTGATAACGCTCATCATCGACCAAACCAACCTGACGCCCAATTTCTGTCAAACGCATATCTGCATTGTCATGCCGCAAAATCAATCGATATTCTGCCCGACTCGTCAAGAGGCGATAAGGTTCAACTGTTCCTTTAGTCACCAAGTCATCAATCATCACGCCAATATAGCCATCACTACGTTTCAAAATCAATTCTGGTTTGCCTTGTACTTTAAGAGCAGCATTGATTCCTGCTACAATTCCCTGACCCGCGGCTTCTTCATATCCTGAAGTCCCATTAGTTTGTCCAGCAGTAAACAGACCTGAGATTTTTTTGGTTTCAAGAGTCGCCCGCAATTGATGAGGCATGACCATATCGTACTCAATTGCATAGCCTGTCCGCATCATTTCTGCATTTTCAAGTCCCTTAATAGAGTGAACCAAGTCCTTTTGCACATCTTCTGGAAGGCTGGTTGAAAGCCCCTGAATATAAATCTCATCGGTATCACGCCCCTCTGGTTCTAAGAACAACTGATGACGCTCTTTATCCGCAAAGCGCACAATTTTATCTTCAATAGATGGACAATAGCGTGGACCTACTCCTTTTACCACACCTGAAAACATAGGCGCTCTGTGAAGATTACTATTGATAATTTCATGGCTACACGCATTCGTATAAGTCAACCAGCATGGAATCTGGTCTTGCAAGTAATCTTCATCTTTAGATAAAAAAGAAAAATGGTTCGGCTTTTCATCTCCAGGTTGAACTTCTGTTGCAGTATAATCAACTGTTCTTGCATTGACCCGAGGAGGCGTTCCTGTCTTAAACCGCCCAATTTCAAGGCCTAATTCTTTCAAGTTATCCGCCAAAGTGACAGAAGCTAAGCTGTTGTTTGGACCTGAGGAATATTTTAAATCGCCAATGATAATCTCTCCACGCAAAGCTGTACCTGTCGTTACAACGACTGCCTTTGCCGCAAGATATTGATTGGTTGCTGTCCGAACACCAATGACTCGATTGTCTTCAACCAAAATCTCATCAATCATGGTCTGACGAAGAGTTAGATTCTCCTGTTGTTCCACCGTACGCTTCATCTCTAGCGAGTATTTGGCCTTATCAGCCTGGGCACGAAGAGCACGTACAGCAGGACCTTTTCCTGTATTCAGCATTTTCATCTGAATGTAGGTCTTGTCAATATTGCGCCCCATTTCGCCACCAAGAGCATCAATCTCACGGACTACAATCCCCTTAGCCGATCCACCAATAGACGGATTACAAGGCATAAAAGCCACCATATCCAAGTTAATCGTTGCAAGAAGGGTCTTACACCCCATCCGACTGGTGGCAAGACCCGCTTCTACACCCGCATGGCCCGCGCCAATTACAATCACGTCATACTCTTCTGTAAACGAATATGTCATCTCCTAGTCTCCTTTAATTCTGATATGGTCAATCGCCCCTGACCAGCTAGGTAAGGCCGTTTTCAAAAAAGCGGGAACTACATCAATATTGACAAGATTGTTAACATCTATCCAATAACACGGACTTCCCCACTCTTCCTCAATCATCTGAGAAGGCAGATTTCCCAATGGTTCAACGATATAGTGAAACTCAATATTGTGAAAATTGACTGGCTCTTTCTTGTCAACTACTGTAAACTCATTTTCAACAATAAAAGCTAGTTGCTTGACTGCTACATCAATCCCTAGTTCTTCTTTTACCTCTCTGACCACTGCAGCTTCTGTTGACTCGCCAACCTGAATAGCTCCGCCAATCGTATAGTATTTCTGAGTATCCTCACGATAGGAAAGAAAGAGCTTTTGATTTTTCAGAATTAGTGCTGCCGCTCGAATCCCGAAAGTTTTCCCGTTGCTTCTCGTTCTAAAATCCACTTTTTTCGGCCTTTCTAGACAAAAAGAGCCAAAACCCTCAGAAACTGCACGCAAAAAACGTCCAATTCCTATGAGCTTTGACCATCATAGCATTGTTATACTTCTATTTTATCAGATTGGCACAGAATGTCAACCAAGGAATCGCTGCAATTTATCCACCAATGCACGATTCTTCGCATTTTCGTTAATATACTGATAGAGAGTCTTTCGATTGGCTATTTTCCGGAGCAAACCTTCGTCCATTTCATCTATGATTTCTAGCAATGTTTTCTTAGTGAGTTGATTGAAGCTTATTAATAACGCTGTTTCTTGCCGTTTCCTAGCAGCATCTTCCTTCGGATAACCAATCCCAAATTCACCATCGAATAATTTTTCAAGCGTATATTCCAAGTTTAATTCCCCACACCATCCCATATTCAATCCGAGCGGTAAGGAAACAACATTGCCATTATTGATTCTACCAAACAAGAAAGCATCCTGTGGTGTCTGAATGAATCCACATCGGAGACCAGGCAAGCATCATCCCTTGACCAGATGAACATCCCGTCACAACAAATTCCAAGGCCTGAGTCTCAATCAATAAACTAATCATAACTGCAATTTCTACATAGGAATAGCTCACTGTCTCACTTGCAAATACGCCTAAGTTGACAACTTCGTGCTGACTTGCGACTGATTTTTGAACAGCCTGGACTAATGTATCGTTCATATCCGTTCTAGTGCTAGCCTGTATGACTCCGATTTTCATAGCTTACTCCATATAACATTTACAAAGTTGTCAACTTAAATATATTGACACACTTTTCCATCTTTAAAGGCAAGGTCAATCATGCCCCCACCTAGGCATTCATCGCCATTATAGAAAACAACGGCTTGACCAGGAGTAATGGCCCGTTGTGGTTCAGCAAAGACAACTTCTGCTTTGTCATCTTTAACATGGACTGTCACTTTTGAATCTGGTTGGCGGTAACGGAATTTTGCCGTACATTCCAGCGTAAAGTTTTCAGGCATCTCCTGTGTAAAGTGAACTTGACTAGCTGTCAAGCTAGTTGACATCAACGATTCATGATAGAATCCTTGTCCCACATATAAAATATTTTGTGACAAATCTTTTCCAACAACAAACCATGGAGCATTATCCCCACCAATTTGTCCACCGATACCAAGTCCCCCACGTTGGCCAATGGTGTAATACATGAGACCTGCATGTTCCCCCATATCTCGACCATCAACTGTCATCATGCGTCCTTTTTGAGCAGGCAGATACTGGCTGAGAAATTCTTTAAAGTTCTTTTCACCGATAAAACAAATCCCAGTCGAATCTTTTTTCTTAGCTGTGGCAAGACCAGCACGTTCAGCAATTTCACGTACTTCTGATTTCTGCAAATGCCCTAAAGGAAACATCGTTTTCTGCAATTGTTCTTGCGATAATTGACTGAGAAAATAGGTCTGATCCTTGCCATTATCAGCCCCACGCAGCATGTGAACAAGGCCATTCTCATCTCGCTTCACTTGTGCATAATGACCTGTCGCTACATAATCAGCCCCCAAGTTCATCGCATAGTCTAAAAAGGCTTTGAATTTAATCTCCTTATTACACATCACATCAGGATTCGGTGTTCGTCCTGCCCGGTATTCGGCAAGAAAATATTCAAATACTCGGTCCCAATACTCTTTTTCAAAGTTGACAGAGTAGTACGGTATCCCAATTTGATCCGCAACAGCTGCTACATCTTTGTAATCTTCTGTCGCAGTACAAAAGCCATTTTCGTCTGTGTCGTCCCAGTTTTTCATGAAGATGCCAATCACATCATAGCCTTGCTCCTTGAGCAAAAGGGCCGTGACAGAGGAATCAACACCCCCACTCATCCCAACGACAACACGTATCTTTGAGTTATCACTCATTGTCTATTCTCCCATCAATTTAATCTAGTGTAAACTTCCTTTACACCATCTATTTTCAAAAAACGATTGAAGGTCGATTTTGAAGTGCAGATAGCACAGACAGTATTATACCACATCCCTGTCTATTTTCTAGCAAATAAAATTAAGAAGCAGATTTTCCGAACGTTATTTGATATAATACAAGTAAGAGAAAAATTGAGGAAAAGATATGGCAAATTTAAAATTTCAATCGGTATTTGATATTATCGGACCTGTCATGATTGGTCCGTCATCTAGCCACACTGCAGGCGCTGTCCGCATCGGTAAAATTGTCTCATCAATCTTTGGCGAAATACCAACCGAGGTCGAATTTCAGCTCTATAATTCATTTGCTAAGACCTATCGAGGACATGGTACCGATGTGGCTCTTGTAGCGGGTATCCTAGGAATGGATACGGATGACCCCCGTATTCCAGATTCGCTTGATATTGCTCGAGAAAAAGGCATTAAGGTTTACTGGAAAATCAATAAAGATAGCAATACACCTCATCCGAATACAACCCGTATTATCATTAAAAATAATCACAAATCGATTTCTGCAACTGGGATTTCCATCGGTGGAGGAAATATTCAAGTAACGGAGCTAAACGGCTTTGCAGTCAATCTTAATATGAATACACCCACTATTATTATTGTTCACCAAGATGTGCCTGGAATGATTGCAAAAGTGACGGATATTCTCTCTAAATATGACATCAATATCGCTCAAATGAATGTAACCCGTGAGAGCGCTGGTGAAAAAGCCATTATGATTATCGAAGTAGACTCAAGACAATGTGGCCATTCCATCGCTGAAATTGAACAAATTCCACATTTACACAATGTCAACTTTTTTAACTAGAAAGAGAAATCATGTTTTATACGATTGAAGAACTGGTAAAACAAGCCACTGAGACCTTTTCAGGCAGTGTTTCTGACCTAATGATTCATACCGAAATCGAGCTCACAGGACGGTCACGAGAGGAAATCTTGACACTAATGTCAAGAAACTTGACAGTTATGAAAGCTTCTATTATTGATGGGTTGACAGAAAGTAAGTCTGTTTCTGGGCTAACTGGAGGCGATGCAGCTAAACTGGAACGCTATATCCAGTCTGGAAAAACCTTATCAGACAAAACAATTCTCTCTGCCGCCCGCAATGCCATCGCTGTAAACGAATTAAATGCCAAAATGGGTTTGGTTTGTGCAACACCTACTGCTGGATCTGCTGGTTGCCTACCAGCGGTCCTCGGAGTTGCTATTGATAAGCTGAAACTAACTGAAAAAGAACAACTTGACTTTCTCTTTACAGCAGGTGCTTTCGGACTTGTGATTGCAAATAATGCTTCTATTTCAGGAGCAGAAGGTGGGTGTCAGGCAGAGGTTGGTTCTGCTGCCGCCATGTCTGCTGCCGCACTTACGATAGCCGCAGGTGGATCTGCCTTTCAAGCCAGTCAAGCCATCTGTTTTGTAATCAAAAACATGCTTGGATTAATTTGCGATCCTGTTGCTGGCCTTGTAGAGGTCCCTTGTGTCAAACGAAATGCTATGGGAGCAAGCTATGCACTTGTTGCAGCTGATATGGCACTTGCAGGTATTGAGTCAAAAATCCCAGTAGATGAGGTTATTCTCGCTATGTACCAAGTGGGTTCCAGCTTGCCAACTGCCTTTCGTGAAACAGCAGAAGGTGGGCTTGCTATTACACCAACTGGCAAACGTCTCGCTCAGCACATCTTTGGAAATAACTAAAAACTGGGGAAACCCAGCTTTTTTCATCGTTCAAAAAAGACCGAAGCAACTTCGATCTTCTACAGACTTAATACCAGCCATTGGCTAACCAAAATTCTTGAGCAGCTGACCATGAACCGTAACGGTTTGTCACATAAGCATCTGCCACGCGTTCTTGATTTTCAGCGGAATAGTCCCCATTTAAATAACTATCTGTCAACTGGTAACGACCATAGTAAATTCCGTTTTGGGCAGTATAGCTACCCCCTGATTCTTTTTGCGCAATCCACTCCTTAGCTGCTGCTTCATCTCCTGCAACAGTTGAAGTATAACTTACAGGTGCTTCAACAACTACTGGTACTTCTTCAGCAGATACTTCCTGAATAACTGGAGCTGGAGTCGGAGCTGGGCTTGCAGGTACAGCGCGAACTGCTGGTGGAAGTTTTACAGTTGTAGTCGTTTGACCGTTTGCTTTACCATTTCCTAATTCTAGTTCTTGATCTACGTAAATTAAATTTGGATTGGTAATCTTGTTTAATGTGACAAGTGATTCGACTGTTGTTCTATGGGTTACAGCAATCTCAGATAGCGTATCACCAGCCTTCACCTTATAGGTATCCGCATTAACTGCATTTGTAATCAACAGTAAGCCCATTGCAATAACCCCTGCAATCATGAGCTGGAATTGTTTCGTTGTAAGTGTCATTTTATTTATATAATCCTTTCTTTCAACTGACATCTATCATACAACTAGAATATTACTCTGACTTTGTGAAAAGATTACAAATGTTACAAATACGTTTAAATTAGACAATAAAAGCACCAAAATGGCGCTTTTTCTTATATTTTCACTAACTTTTCAAGTAATAAAGAAGAATTCCTAAACCAAGAATAACCAACAGAGCAAGACTATCTGCTAATTTCCATTTTAACACACGATACTTTGTTCGACCTTCTCCACCTTGGTAGCCACGCGCTTCCATAGCCGTTGCTAAGGCATCTGCCCTTTTAAAACTAGAGGCAAATAATGGAATCAGAATCGGAATAACAGATTTTACCTTCTGAACAAGACTTCCCTCTCCAAAATCAACTCCCCGCGCCCGCTGCGCATTCATAATCCTTGTTGTATCATCCATAAGAGTTGGAACAAACCGTAAACTCATAGACAACATCAAACCGATTTCATGCACTGGGACCTTCACATAAGTCAACGGAGCCAAACCTGCTTCAATACCATCTGCCAAACTAAGGGGCATCGTGGTTAAGGTGAGTAAAGTAGAAAGAAAAATAATCAAGACAAAGCGGACAAAAATAATTCCTGCTTGCTGGATTCCTTCCTCCGTCACTTTCAAAATCCAGAACTGCCACAAGACGTTATGACCACCTGTAAAAAAGACTTGAAACAGAGTTGTAAAGAGAATAATGCCAATCATGGGCTTTACACCATTAAGGAAAAAGCTCAATTTTATCTTAGATAAAAAGATGACCAGTAATACAAATGCAACCAATAAGAGGTTCGTCACCAGATTATTTGCCCAGAAAATAATCAATAAAAAACTCATCATAACGAGCAATTTACTTCGCGGATCCAAGCGATGTATCATCGAATCTCCTGGAATATAGCGACCTAAAATTAACTTATCCATGGGCTACCACCTCAATCAATTCCTCCATTGTAATCGGCAGATGCTCAAAGACAAATCCTCTGCGCTCCAAATTCGCTGCAAATTTCGTAATTTTAGGAACACCCAACTGAATACTCTCCATAAAATCAACATCTTGAAAAATCACAACCGGTTTTCCTGATTTTACCAATTTTCCATTGGCCATAATAAACACATAATCCGCAAAATTTGCTACATCATCCATCAAATGCGTTACAAGAACAATGGTCATCCCTGTTTGATGAAGCTGTTTAAAAATAGTCATCAATTCCTTTCGGCCTGCTGGATCAAGTCCGGCTGTTGGCTCATCGAGTACTAGAACCTTTGGCTCCATAGCCAAAATCCCAGCAATTGCAACCCGTCGCATTTGTCCACCAGATAATTCAAAGGGACTACGATCAAATAACTCTTCCGATATTCCTACTAGAGCTAGCTTTTCACGCGCAATCTCCTCAGCCTCTTCCCTTGAAATACCAAAATTCTGTGGCCCAAATGCAACATCTTTTAGAACCGTTTCTTCAAAAACCTGACTTTCTGGAAATTGGAAAACAAGTCCCACTTTTTTACGTACTTGTTTAATATCCTTGTTGATAGAGGTTGGTGTAATACAAAAATCATCAATGAAGACTGTTCCAGATGTAGGAATATTAAGACCATTTAATAACTGTAAAATGGTTGATTTTCCGGATCCTGTATGACCGATAATAGCAGTGTAAGAGCCATCTACAATCTCCAAATCGACACCAAAAAGTGCACGTCCTTCAAAAGGCGTGTTCGCTTGATATGTATAATCTACTTGTTGGAGAGTAATGCCCATAATGCTTCTTCTAATTCCTCTTCTGTAAAATAGCGCAATGGAATGGCTAAACCTTTATCACTTAATTCCTGGACGAGTTTTGCTGTAAATGGCTGATCAAGCCCTAAATCTTGTAAATCATCACGCATAAATAATTCTGCAGGACTGCTAATTGACTCTATCTTGCCCTGTTTCATCACCATCACCCGATCACTCAAGGCTACCTCGTCTAAATCATGGGTAATGGAAAGAACAGTAATCTGATATTTTTCCTTAATTTCTTTAACAATCCGAATTAACTCTAATCGTCCTTCAGGATCTAACATACTAGTTGCTTCATCAAGAATAATAATGCTCGGACGCAAGGCAACGACCCCAGCAATCGCAACACGTTGTTTCTGACCACCAGAAAGCCTTGCAGGTTCCCGTTTTTTAAAATCGGACATCCCAACAAGTTCCAAAGCCTCATGAACCCGCTGTGTCATTTCTTCTAGTGGAATTCCTTGATTTTCGAGACCGAAGGCAACGTCATCTTCAACAGTTGCCCCAACAAACTGATTATCTGGATTTTGAAAAACCATGCCAATCTGACGACGTTTCTCCCAAACATTTAGAGGTGTCAAACTATCTCCAGAAATGATAATTTCTCCTGATTCAGCCTCCAAAAGACCATCTATCAAGCGTACTGTAGTTGACTTACCAGATCCATTGTGACCAATGATTGATAACCATTCCCCCTGTTTCACGTGAAACGTTACATCATCTAAAGTATAGTGGTGATCTTCTACATCGTATTTATAGCTTACATGTTTTACTTCAATTATATTTGTCATTACTGAAAAGTATCCTTAAATAAATAGGAGGCTCCCTTAAAATAATCATAACCTGAATACAGAGTGAAAAATAAGGCGATGTAAAGGGTGATTGTTCCTAACAACTGCCAGTGGAGCAATAAAAAGATAATCGCAAACATTTGAGAAAATGTCTTAATTTTACCAGGCATAGCTGCAGCAAGTACCGTTCCGCCATTTTCAACCAAGAGCAAACGCAAGCCAGTAACAGCTAATTCACGACAAATAATAATCGCCACAATCCATGCTGGAGCAAATCCCAGCTCAACTAGCATGATAAACGCTGTCATTACTAGAATCTTATCTGCCATTGGATCCGCAAATTTACCAAAATTCGTGACTACCTGCCATTTACGTGCTAAATAACCATCAAGATAGTCTGTCAAACTAGCAAGTGCAAACAAGATTGCTGCTACAATATGACCAGCAAAACTGTTCCAAACACTTAAAACTAGAATAAATATCGGAATTACCAAGATACGACCAAGCGTTAAAGCATTGGGGATATGTTCTTTTTTCATTTTCTTCCTCATTGTTCAATCGTCAGAAGCACATTTCCTGACTGATTTGTTAAAGCAGATGTATCTAACTTTTGGCCCGCAATCGTAATATCAACTCCACGGACAACACCTAGCACCAGAGTCGCTGTCGAGGTCCCTGCTGGAAGAGTTGCTGATACCGTTGGATTCGCTGTTGATAAAGTAAATCCACCTGCAATCTCGCTATCCGTTAAACTGACCCAACTTGTTACACTAGAAACCGCAAGGGTAACAGTAACTGGTTCTTTCGACCCTTTGACTGTCACAGCCAAGTCACTTCCACCACCAGAAGTTACCAAACTAACACCTGATACTTGACTACTAGAAGAAGGAGCTGTAGACGAAGAAGTACTTACAGAAGTTTCCATTTCCTCCGTAGCAGTACTCGAAGACTGTGATACCACGCTGTAAGAAGTGCTTGTCCCAGTAATTCGTGCCTGATTTTGCACACGAGAATAGACAATATAGGTCACAAAGAAAAGGATAAAAATCGATGCTAACAATAAGTAAATCAATGGTAGATACGATGTTTTCTTTTTTTTCACTTTATAGCTTCTTCTCAATTCAGACTGTAGTTCTTCCTCTTCTCCTGCTTCATAATACATCACTAAACTATTTTTATCATAGGCATCAATCAACACCGCTGCATCTAGCTCCAACACCTCAGCATAACGCTGCAAAAACGAGCGGATGTAGGCTGGATCTGGGATAAATTCAAAATCATTGTACTCTAAAGCCTGCAAATACTTTGCATGGATTTTTGTCATTCGCTGCAAATCAGCAAAATTCCAACCACGACTTTCCCTAGCTGCACGCAGTACCTCTCCTATACTTTTTTGTCTCATCAGTTCCTCTCTCTATCAATTAGTTTTCAATACCATATTGTACCAAAAAATTAGGGAAATTTCGATGTTAATTTACTTTTATTTTGGAAAAATCATAAAATCTGTCATCTCACAGCTAGAAATAAATTGTCGTCCAACGTCGATCACTTCCTCTAGTGTCAGACGGTTCAACAGCCCCGGAATATCAAAAATTGTTTCTGTTTCTGAGACATGCTCCACGAAATAACCAACTGTAAATTCGGACGAATTGAGACCGCGAATAAACTCCCCATACATCTCATTTTTTAGAATGGTAAAATGTTGCTCCGTCACATCAGTATCACGTTCAAAGTTTAACAAGGCTTTTTTTAACTGACTTGAAACAGTAATAGGTTCAGCCGTATCAGCTGTCACAACTGCAAAGTGATAACCTCCATGTACCTCGACATGAAATGAAAGAGAATGGTCAATCTTATTTTCACTGTATAAAGTTTGATATCTCTTAGAGGTACGACCAAGCAACATGGATAGTAAAAAACTGAGACAAATTCGATAATGCTGCTCTTCCTCCTGCCCAATCGAATCATTCCCTCGTAAACCAATCGCCATCTTAGGTAGAGCCACTTCAAGGTATTCCTTGCGGTTCTGCAACAGCGGATTTTTTGGAAGTAGGGGCAAGTTAGCTTTCTTTTCAGCAGTCACAGGATTCTCCGATTGATCCTGCACAATCCATTGAAAGACCTCATCGGCATCTATGTCCCCCATGACAACCAGTGTCATCTTCTGTGGCTGATAAAACTGTCTAAAATTCTCTTGCAAAATCCTAGCAGAAATCCGCTCAATTGACTCTCTCGAACCGGCAATATCCTCAGCCAAGGCTGTATCAGGGTACAAACTATTTAAAATGCCCAAGTACAAACGATGATCTGGATCATCCGCATACATATCAATTTCCTGACCAATAATCTCCTTTTCTCGTTCAACACTTCCTTCTGTAAAATGCGTTTCTCTCACCATTTTCTGCAGCAAGGAAAGAGGTTGACGAAGTTCTTCTGTCGTTGAAAAAAGGTAACTTGTCTGGTTAAAACTGGTATAGGCATTTGCATTTGCACCATATCGAGCAAATTCTTGCAGTAGATCACCACCATTTTCCATTTCAAACAGTTTATGTTCTAAAAAATGTGCAATCCCTGCTGGATAACTCTTTTTGACACTGTCAACATCTGTAAATTCATTGTCAACCGAACCAAACTGAACCTTTAGTATAGCATAGGTCTCTTGAAAATCTTTTTTTGGAATTAACACAACTGTCAAGCCATTTACCAACTTTCCATAATAAACAGGATGTGTCAAGTAAGAGTAGTGTTTTTCTGTCAACTTCATCTTTCCAGTTCAACTCCTTCCATAAAATAAACAGCCTGTAATCGAACCAATCTTGAAGCACGAATTACATCTTCTTTTGAAACTCGTTTGACAGCCTCCATCCATTCGTCTAGCTCTAACTGCTGTTCTCCAAAAATGACCTTATTATAAGCTTGTTCAATCAGCTGCCCCTGCTTATCCTGAGAAAGAGTAGCCGAATGAAGTAACATCTTTTTTGTCAACTCCAATTCTTCATCGGTGAAATGACCTCTTTTGATGTCTAGCAACTGTTTACTGATTTGCCTCATGGTCTTTTTGCGATTTTCCCTATCAATTCCAGCATACACTTTTAAAAGACCTGAAAAAATATTCAACTGACTGCCGATTGTGTAAGCAAGACCTTCCTGTTCACGGACATTTACAAATAATTTTGAATGGGCAAAACTTCCAAATAAACCATTGAGAACAACCAGAGGAATATAATTGACATCTCTGTAAACAGATTGTAAATGATAAGCTAATTCTAAAATAGATTGACCTGTTTCTTTTCGCTCCATTTTTTCTCTAACAACATTTGAAAAATCCTGCTTATAGGTCCATTCTAATTTTGGATTACGATAAGAAAAACGAAAGGCTTTCAATCGATTGATAACTTCTTCCTGGTCAAATTCCCCAGAAAAGAAAAAATCAATCCGGTCTAGATGAATCATGTCCTGTAAAGCCTTGTAAACTGTTTCTGCTGTCTCTTTTTCTACTAAATACCGTTTTCCAATACGCGGAATTTTCAACGATTCATCTTCAAAAAACAAGCTCGAGAGTTCCACATCTGCATGATAAAAATGATCTTCCACCTCTGTATCAAGATAGTTTACTAAATTTGTCTTTTCAATAGTAAAGAACTCTTTCTCAAAAGCCTCCTTTTTAACCAATGGCTTAAACAGACAGGCATATAGAAAATCCAATAATGGTATCGTCAAATCTGATTTTTCTGGTAGGTAGCTTGATTTTATGTAGCTTATTTTTATATCAATCGAATGTACTCGACCCTTTTTTGACACACTAGTGGAGAAGTGCGCGCCATATAACTCTGCTAAACGCTGATGAAATTGATGAGAATTGGGATACTCTTGATTAGCCATATCTAGCATGTTAGAAAGTAAAACTCGGCCAGCCACTGTTTTTTGATTCATTGGAGCTGCAAAACGAACCAAAATCTGATTCGTTGTAAACTTCTCTCCCTCCAAAAAATGTAGATGAACACCCTCTTGCAATTTCATACCTAACTCCTCTAAAACATTCTAAATTCAATTATACCATTTTATGGTATAATAAACTGAAACGAGGTAACTTATGGACTACAAACTATATGATGAATACATTCTCTTACAAGCCTTATTAAAGGAAGTTGGAATCATCCAAAGTGGAGGAGCTATCAAGGGATTTCTACAGGAATTTCCCGTCTTTTTTAATGGTGAAAAAGAAGAACGCAGACGCAAAAAAATCCGTATTGGAGATGTTATCAGTATTCCAAGCCAAAATGCTACGATTACTATTGTTGCACCAACTGAGGATGAGCAAAAACAATACGAGGAAGACAAAGCAGAAAAAGAGCGTGTCGCTAAGCTCGTAAAACAGCTAAATGCGCAAAATAAACAAGGAAAAACAAAAGCAATTCCTTCTGCTAAGACTCCTAAAAACAAAAAGAAAAAAGCTCCTGTCCGCTTCCCAGGTACTTAAGCATGTGGCTAGAATCTTTACGTTTACAACATTTCCGTAATTACCAAGAATTAGACATTCGTTTCCATAACGGATTAAATGTATTTCTTGGGCAAAATGCACAAGGAAAGACGAATATCTTAGAGAGCATTTATTTCTTAGCTCTTACTCGCAGCCATCGAACCCGTACAGACAAGGATTTAGTTCAATTTCAACAAACGCAGCTGACTCTAAACGGATTACTTCACCGGCAAACAGGTAAACTACCACTTGACATTGAGTTGACAGAAAAAGGGCGTATCACTAAGATCAATCATCTAAAACAATCTAAATTATCCGATTATATCGGTCATATGAATGTTGTTCTTTTTGCTCCAGAAGATTTACAACTGATTAAAGGAGCACCAGCTCTTAGACGAAAATTTATAGATGTCGAGCTAGGACAAATCAAGCCAATCTATCTGTCTGACTTATCTCAGTACAATCACATCCTCAAACAACGAAATACCTATCTAAAATCTGCCAATTCGATTGATGAGACCTTTCTTTCTGTCCTAGATCAACAATTAGCTGAATATGGTAGCAAAGTAATCCTACAACGAATGGAATTTCTCAAAAAATTGGAATTTTTTGGTAACAAAAAAGTGATTGACATTTCTAATAAAGGTGAAGAATTAACCATCCACTATCAGTCTTCCATAAAGTTTACAGAATCAGACAATATATTTGACAGTTTTTTGACAGAATTAGCACATTGTCGTAAACGAGATTTGTTCAAAAAAAATACAGGTGTTGGACCCCATCGCGATGATATTAGCTTCTTCCTAAATGGTGTTAATGCCCACTATGGAAGTCAAGGACAACATCGTAGTTTAGTTCTTTCGCTGAAATTGGCCGAAATTGAACTCATGAAAGAAATGACTAGAGAATATCCCATCTTACTACTTGACGATGTCATGAGTGAACTTGACAACAATCGTCAAGTAAAATTACTGGAAACTATCTCTCAAAATATCCAGACATTTATCACCACAACTAGTCTGGATCACCTATCAAAACTACCTGATAAGGTAAAAATCTTTACCGTCCATCAAGGAATAATTGAAGAACAATAAAAGCTGGCATTGCCAGCTTTTATTGTTCTCTTTACAACCTTGTCAAGTTTAGAATGATTTAACAACACCAAGTAAGATGGCACCTGCTACAAAACAAATAATCCCAATGCTCAACCAACCTATTTCTTTTTTTGTCTTTGTTTCACCTAAAAAGAGAATACCACCAATAATGGAGATAATCACACCTAATTGAGAAAAACTAAAGGCAATAGCTAAACCAGCTTTGGCAGCTGCAAGTAGCATAAAGATGTTTCCGATTCCCCACATGATTCCAACTAACGCATTTTTAATGACAACTGCTTCAAGTTGAATCTGGAATTTCATAAATAGTAGCGCTCCTAAGACCATTCCGATAGCCATTGGTAAAATAACCGCTAGAGCATCAAAATGCATGATATTATTAAACAAAATAGCATAGGATAAATAACCGATTGTGGAGGAAGTTAGAGCACGAAATCCTTTTCCAAAATCAGAACCTTTCTCTACAACCACTTTATGTGAATCCTGTTTACTTGTAAAATAAAAACCAATGACCAATAGCAATAAGGCAATGATTCCCAAAACAAATTGAATCGATTTCATCCATTCTCCAAATACAATCGCTCCAATTAAACTACCAAAAACAAGCTGTGCTCCGCTAGACAAAGGATTTGCAACAGATACTCCCATGTACTGCATCGCTTGAAATTGTCCATATTGCCCCATGGACCAGAGCATGCCACCAATAATACCAACTCCCCACAAAGTAGGAGTCATTTCTGGCCTTACTAAAATCCAAACTACCAAAGCAAACAAGAGAGCACCTAGAGTCATTCCAAACGTTTGCTGATTGGGTCTACCGCCAATCTTATTACTTACAAAACCAATACTGCCCCAAGCAATCATGGGAACTAGCGCAAATAAAATACCTTGCATTCTTTCTCCTTTACAATTATATTTACAACTTTGTAAACTATATTTACAGCAATGTAAATATAGTTTACTCTTTTAAATTTTAAAAATACAATTCCATATTCTAACACAATGCCTTTCTTTTGTAAAGAAAAGACAGAACCTCTGAGCAAATCAGAGGTTCTGTTTGGATAGGTGTTATTGTACAGAGTAGTTTGGTGCTTCGTTGGTGATTTGGACGTCATGCGGATGACTTTCTTTTAGACCAGCACCGCTCATTTCGATGAACTGGGCATTGTCATGCAATTCTTGGATATTAGCTGCACCCACATAGCCCATACCAGAACGGATACCACCAAGCATTTGGAAAACAATATCAGCTGCAGCACCTTTGTAGGCTACACGGCCTTCAATTCCTTCTGGAACCAATTTATTCGCTTCGTTGACAGAACCTTGGAAGTAACGGTCACTTGAACCTTTTTTCATCGCTGCAATGGAACCCATTCCACGATAAGTTTTAAATTTACGTCCTTGGAAGATTTCTGTTTCTCCAGGTGCTTCATCTGTCCCTGCAAACATAGAACCAAGCATGACTGCATGCCCACCTGCTGCAAGAGCCTTGACAATATCTCCAGAATACTTGATTCCGCCGTCAGCGATGATTGTTTTTCCATATTCACGTGCTACTTGAGCTGCATCATAAATAGCTGTCACTTGTGGCACCCCAACACCTGCAATCACACGAGTTGTACAAATTGAACCTGGTCCAATACCAACTTTCACCACATCAACACCTGCATCGTAAAGAGCACGAGCTCCCTCTGCTGTTGCAATATTTCCAGCAATTAAAGTACGATTTGGGAAATGGGCACGAATTTCAGCAATTTTACGAAGCACACCGGCAGAATGTCCGTGAGCAGTATCGATCACAATAGCGTCTGCACCTGCTTCAAAAAGAGCTTCTGCACGTTCAAAGGTATCTGAAGTTACGCCAACGGCACCTGCAACAAGTAGGCGGCCAAATTCATCTTTCGCAGCATTTGGAAACTCAATGACTTTTTCAATGTCTTTAATCGTAATAAGGCCAGATAAACGCCCATTTTCATCTACAAGAGGCAGTTTTTCGATGCGATGTTCTTGAAGAATACTTTCAGCTGTCTCTAAATCCGTCCCAACTGGTGCTGTCACTAGATTTTCGCTGGTCATATTGGTTGAAATTGGCTGGTCATAATCCGAGATAAAACGCATGTCACGGTTGGTGATAATCCCGACCAATTTCCGATTTTCCATGGTCTCAACAATTGGTACACCGCTGATGCGGTAGCGACCCATAAGCTCATCTGCCTCTTTAATCGTATGGTTGGGGGTGAGAAAGAATGGATCGATGATAACGCCATTTTCAGAGCGTTTTACCTTGCGAACTTCATCGGCTTGTTGTTCAATCGACATGTTTTTGTGAATCACCCCAAGACCACCGGCACGCGCAATGGCAATCGCCATTTTACTCTCTGTTACAGTATCCATGGCCGCCGTAATGATTGGGATATTGAGGGTTAAATTCTTAGCCAGTTTTGTTTGAAGATTGGCATCATTTGGCAAAACATGACTTTCCGCTGGAATAAGCAATACATCATCAAAGGTAAAACCTTTTTTCAAAAATTTTGTGTCCCAATTAGACATCCACAGATTCCTCTTTTCTTTTTGTTTTTTCAAGCTACCACTAGCTGATTTGTATTTTAAATATCATACCATTTTGAAATCATTTGTCAAATATTATTCGCTTTAAATTCTAAAAAATATTCTATATAAGACATTAAAGGAAAAATATACTATATAATACGAACTTTTTCCAAAAAATAACGTAACTTGTTCATAAAAAGAGCAGAAATTTCATTCCTACTCTTTCGAATATCTGGATTAGTTGAAATAATGTAACCCCATTGCTGCTTTCACTTCCGATAAGGTTTGGGCAGCTGTTTGACGTGCCTTTTCACTTCCTTTTTGAAGCATATTATAGACTTCACCCATGTCCTTCGCAAATTCTAAGCGACGTTCACGAATAGGACCTAATTCTCGTTCTAAGATTTCTAATAGATAACGTTTGGTCTTTACATCTCCTAAACCACCCCGTTGATAGTGATCCTTCATAGCTTCTATTTCCGCTTTATCTTCCTCACGGCCAAAGACATCTAAATAATGGAAAACCATATTGCCTTCAATCTTTCCTGGATCTTCAACCTTAATATGATCAGGATCTGTATACATACTCATCACTTTTTTCTTGAGAGTATCCATATCATCAGCTAGATAAATCCCATTATTGAGCGACTTAGACATCTTAGCATTGCCATCCAATCCTGGTAATCGGCCAGCACCTTCATGGCTAGGATAAATGCCCTCTGGCTCAACTAGTACATCTGTCTGGTAGGTATGATTAAAGCTACGGACAATTTCACGTGTCTGCTCAATCATCGGTTTTTGATCGACACCAACTGGTACGTAGTTTGCTTTAAAAGCTGTAATATCAGCCGCCTGAGCAATCGGATAGACTAAAAATCCAGTTGGAATACTTTCTCCAAATCCTTTTTGAGCAATCTCAGTCTTAACCGTCGGATTCCGCTCTAAACGCCCTAATGAAACCAAGTTCATATAATACATCGATAACTCAGCCAATTCTGGAATTTGACTTTGAATGAAGATGGTAGATTTTTCAGGATCTAATCCTGCTGCTAGATAATCTAGGGCGACCTGCCCAACCGACTCAACAATCTTTTGTGGCTCCTTAGCATGATCCGTCAAAGCCTGCTGATCTGCTAAAAAGACAAACATGTCATACTGTTCTTCATTTTGTAGACGAACACGATTTTGTAAGCTACCGACATAGTGGCCAATATGCAATTTGCCCGTCGGGCGGTCTCCTGTTAAAATAATTGGTTTTGTCATACTATTCTCCCTTGTTTATACAAATAAAGCCCACGCATAGCAAAAGCCATGCGAGGGCGTCAAAGACACGGTGCCACCTCACTTATGAGTTAACTCATCTCATTTGTATATAAGGCCTGCAAGCCAAATCTTTATTGTTTTCCGATTTACAGTCTATATCAGCCCATTCATCAATCGTTATTATTTGTTTTCACCTGCCACAAACTCTCTTAAAATAACCGATTCATTACTTTTCTGATTCTTTTCAATTATATACCCTAAAAAATAGAAAGTCAAGCTATTCAATAACTTGACGGCAAGGGGAGAATCAGGGATAATAGAAGCTGGAAATTTACAGATAGGATACTGATATGAAACAAAAATTAACAGACTTTGCCCTAGTCACTATTGGATCATTCATTTCTGCTATCGCCTTTAATAGCATGTTTGTTGAAAACCATATTGCTTCTGGGGGTGTTGGAGGTCTCGCCATTAGTATGAATGCCTTATTTGGTTGGAATACTGCGAATTTTGTACTCTACGCGAATATTCCCCTTCTTCTCCTATGTTTTTTCTTTTTAGGAAAAGAAGTTTTTATCAAAACAGTTTATGGCGCGTGGATTTATCCGATTTTTATCAAGTTGACAGCAGGTTTACCAACCTTGACACACAATGTATTGCTCGCAGCCATCTTTGGAGGAGTTGTCCTTGGATTTGGTCTTGGGCTTGTCTTTATTGGTCATTCCTCAACTGGTGGGACAGGTATCATCATTCAGCTGTTTGAAAAATATACTCCTATTCCCTTAGGAACAAGTATGGCCTTGGTTGATGGACTTGTCGTTGGATTAGGATTTGTTGCTTTTGATGCAGATACTGTCATGTACTCCATCATTGCTTTATTCTCTATTACCTATGCTGTCAACCTTGTCATGGCAGGAGCTGATTCTTCACGGAATGTGATGATTATCTCAAAACACCATAGACAAATAGAAGAGTACATTACTAAGGTGGCAGATCGTGGCGTGACTGAACTTCCAATTATCGGTGGATTTACAGGTCAAGAAAACCGCATGTTGATGACAACTATTTCACGGCTTGAATACCAAAAATTAGAGATGAATATTCTTGCTATTGATGAAACGGCCTTCATTGTTGTCATGCCTGCGACACAAGTAAAAGGTAGAGGGTTCAGTTTACAAAAGACGCATCAAAATTTAGAAAAAGATATTTTGATTCCCATGTAATTTCAATTGAAAAATCATCTTTTTTAGAGTAGAATAGGACTAATCACAAAAATAGGAGAATTGTATTGCTTACAGTATCAGATGTATCGCTTCGTTTTAGCGATCGAAAATTATTTGACGATGTCAACATTAAATTTACAGCAGGAAACACATATGGATTGATTGGCGCGAATGGTGCCGGAAAATCCACTTTCCTTAAAATTTTAGCTGGGGATATTGAACCAACAACTGGTCATATTTCCCTCGGACCAGACGAACGCCTTTCGGTGCTTCGCCAAAATCATTTTGACTATGAAAACGAACGGGTCATTGATGTCGTTATCATGGGAAATGAACAGCTTTACAGCATCATGAAAGAAAAAGATGCTATTTACATGAAAGAAGACTTTTCAGATGAAGATGGTGTCCGTGCAGCTGAATTAGAAGGTGAATTTGCCGAACTTGGTGGCTGGGAAGCTGAAAGTGAGGCCTCACAACTTCTTCAAAATCTAAATATTGCTGAAGATCTTCACTACCAAAATATGAGTGAATTAACCAATGGAGAAAAAGTGAAGGTTCTCTTGGCCAAAGCGCTCTTTGGTAAACCAGATGTCCTATTACTAGATGAGCCGACAAATGGTCTTGACATTCAATCGATTAACTGGCTAGAAGAATTTTTAATTGACTTTGAAAATACCGTTATTGTCGTATCTCACGACCGTCATTTCCTAAATAAAGTATGTACTCATATGGCTGACTTAGACTTTGGTAAAATCAAAATCTTTGTTGGAAACTATGATTTTTGGAAACAATCTAGCGAATTAGCTGCGAAATTACAAGCTGATCGTAATGCAAAAGCAGAGGAAAAAATCAAAGAATTACAAG
Organism: Streptococcus marmotae; assembly: GCF_001623565.1. Lineage (NCBI taxonomy): Bacteria > Bacillati > Bacillota > Bacilli > Lactobacillales > Streptococcaceae > Streptococcus > Streptococcus marmotae. The sequence continues at coordinate 774,412 of NZ_CP015196.1, forward strand.
AATTCGTTGCACGCTTTTCTGCCAATGCTTCAAAATCAAAACAAGCAACTTCTCGCAAAAAAATGCTCGATAAGATTGAATTAGAAGAAATTATTCCTTCTAGTCGTAAATATCCATTTATCAACTTTAAAGCTGAGCGAGAAATTGGAAATGATTTAGTAACGGTTGAAAACTTGAAAGTCACTATTGATGGCGAAGTCATTTTAGACAATATTAGCTTTATTCTTCGTCCAGGGGATAAGACAGCTCTTATTGGACAAAATGATATCCAAACAACTGCTCTTATCCGTGCATTGATGGGAGACATTGAGTACGAAGGAACTATTAAATGGGGAGTGACAACCAGTCAATCTTACCTACCAAAAGACAATAGTCGCGATTTCGCAACTGATGAGTCTATTCTTGACTGGCTTCGTCAATTTGCAAGCAAGGAAGAAGATGATAATACCTTCTTACGCGGATTTTTGGGTCGTATGCTCTTTTCTGGTGACGAAGTCAACAAATCTGTCAATGTCCTCTCAGGGGGAGAAAAAGTGCGCGTGATGCTCTCAAAGCTTATGCTCCTCAAATCAAATGTCCTTGTCCTTGATGACCCAACAAATCACTTGGACTTAGAATCTATTTCTAGCTTGAATGACGGATTAAAAGCCTTTAAAGAATCAATTATCTTTGCCAGTCACGATCATGAATTCATTCAAACCCTAGCAAACCATATTATTGTTATTTCAAAAAATGGTGTCATTGACCGCATTGATGAAACCTATGATGAATTCTTGGAAAATCAAGAAGTACAAACAAAAGTAAAGGAACTCTGGAAAGACTAAGAGAAAAGGCGATAGATTCGCCTTTTCTTAAAATATAGAAACAATATGATGATTTTAAAAAAATATTCAAAAATTCTACTGTATCTTCTCTCATTCTTCCTGCCTATTTTTATTATAGGTATTATTCTAGCACTAAAGGGCATTTGGTGGGAAAGTGAGACAACTATTTTAGCAAGCGATGCTTTCCACCAATATGTTATCTTTAATCAAGTATTACGAAATGCATTACATGGTAATGGTTCATTATTTTATACCTTCACCAGTGGTTTAGGATTAAATTTTTATGCCCTCACATCCTATTATCTTGGATCATTCCTATCACCACTAACTTACTTTTTTGATATAAAGAGTATGCCTGATGCTCTCTATCTCTTTACATTGCTAAAATTTGGATTGACAGGTCTGTCAACTTACTTCAGTCTATCTCATATTTATAAAAAACTAGCTCCATTTCTAGCTATTTCCCTCTCTACAAGTTTTGCTCTTATGAGTTTTTCAACTAGTCAATTAGAAATTAATAGCTGGCTAGATGTGTTTATATTAGTCCCACTTGTTTTACTTGGTTTACTCAATTTACTAAATGGTAAAGGTCGAATTCTCTATTTTTCTAGCCTCCTCTGCCTATTTATTCAAAATTATTACTTCGGATACATGATGGCACTATTTTTAGTGATTTGGGTTCTTTTACAAATTTCTTGGAACATCAAAAAACACATTCGATACTTTTTAGATTTTGTTGTTGTTTCACTTCTCTCAGGAATTTCTAGCATGGTAATGCTCCTGCCAACCTACCTTGATTTAAAAACACATGGTGAAACATTTACAGAAATTCTCAATTGGAAAACGGAAAACTCTTGGTATTTGGATTTGTTTGCTAAAAACTTAGTAGGTAGCTATGATACAACAAAGTTCGGTGCAATTCCTATGATTTACGCAGGAATTTTTCCTTTGCTATTTGCTCTGCTATTCTTTACAATCAAATCAATCAGTTGGCAGGTAAAGGCCTGTTATGGTATTGCAATCACTTTTATTGTTACTAGTTTTTATTTCCAACCCTTAGATTTATTCTGGCAAGGGATGCATGCGCCAAATATGTTTTTACATCGGTATGCTTGGATTTTTTCCGTGATCATTATTTATATGGCTGCTGAAACCCTAAGCAGGTTAGAAGAAATTCGCTTTTATCAATGTATCAGAGTATTTTTATTTCTCGTTTTTGGTTTCCTGTTGACATTCTTCTATATCAACCACTATCCATTTTTAGAGCCTATTCATTTCCTACTCTCACTTGAATTTTTGCTTGCCTATGGTGTAACCTTCTACGCCATCAGTAACAAGCGCATCACTCCAACCGTATTTTCACTGCTAAGCCTATTTTTTGTCGTCTTCGAATTAGGACTAAACACTCACTATCAAGTAAATGGTCTAGCTGATGACTGGCATTTCCCAAGTCGTTCTAATTATGAACAACACTTGACACAAATTGACAACCTTGTCAAATACAGTCAATCTACTACTGATCAATTTTATCGAACTGAAAGACTATTTCCTCAAACCGGAAATGACAGTATGAAATATAATTATAATGGAATTTCCCAATTTTCTTCTATTCGTAATCGCGCTTCTAGCTCAACTTTGGATAAATTAGGATTCCGTTCGGATGGTACAAATCTTAATTTGCGCTATCAAAATAATACCCTCCTGGCTGATAGTCTCTTTGCTATCAAATACAACCTAGCAGAAGGCGAGATTTCTAAATTTGGTTTTAATAATAGCCAATCAGACGGTCTCTTTAACCTCTATGAAAATACCTACTCTCTTCCCCTAGCTCTATTGACAGATACTGTTTATAAAGATGTCAAGTTTACAAGCTTAACATTGGATAATCAGACAAATTTTATCAACCAATTAACTGGACTAGATTTAAAATATTACTATTCAGTTGAATCCCTCAATGCACAAAATGCTGTTGAATTAAATAATCGTGTAACTGTTAATGCTAATGATAATGACAGTGTTCCTACCGTTCACTATCTATTGCGAATTCCTGCACAAACACAATTATACGTAAGTTTACCCAATATTAGCTTTACAGATGAGAATAGTAAAAATGTTCAATTCACTATCAATAATGTAACAAGAAACTTTACACTAGATAACACATTTTCCTTTTTTGATGGCGGATATTTTGAAGAGGAACAAATCATAACTCTTACAATGACCTTCCCGAACAATAAGCAAGTATCTTTTGATCCACCCCAATTCTACAGATTGGATACCAAAGCCTACCAAACTGCTATGGAAAAACTAAAAGAAAAAGACGTATCTGCTCAAGTAAAAGGGAATAAAGTAACCGTTGACTACACTGCTGAATCAGATGGATCGTTACTCCTTACCTTACCTTATGATAAGGGATGGTCTGCTAAGCAAGATGGTAAAAAGATACCCATTAGTAAAGCCCAGGATGGTTTTATGAAAGTAGAAGCTAAAAAAGGAAAAGGGAATATCATATTTACTTTTATTCCTCAAGGTTTTATAATCGGTAGCTTCTGCTTCTTTGGTGGGATAATAACGTTTATCACTTATAACCTTCTTAGGAATAAAAAAGTAGCAATATAATAAACAGCGAATAATAACTTTTCCAAAGACTATTGAAACTTTAGAACGTTCAATGGACACGGAAATACAGCTATTCGTATTCTAAAAAAGTGGAGTAGAAGTCCTGATTTCTGCTCCACTTTTTAGTCTTGAATTTACAATATAAGTGCACAATAAAAAAACTCATAAGATTTTCTAGTAAAATAGAGTTAAACGAACATCTTACAGAAGAAAATCTTATGAGCTACCATCATTTTACCATAGAAGAGCGAGAAAGTATCCTAATTTATCGTACACAGGGATTAAATTTGTCTGAAATAGGAACTTTACTGAATCGCCAACCATCTAGTATCAGCCGAGAATTGCGTCGTCATTCCAAAAATGAAAGTTATTCCCCTAGTGCGGCACAAGCATCTTACCACATCTCCAAATCACACTGTGAACGAAAAAGAAAACTGGAAACAGACTTAGAATTGAGCCACAAGATTAAACATCTCTTTCTTGATCATCAATGGTCACCTGAAGAAATAGCAGGACGTTTACGGTTAGAATGTGGAAAATCAGTCATTAGTTATCAAACCATCTATAGAGCCATTTATCGAGGGCATTTTGATGATATCGCTCTGTCCCATGGCGCTCGCGGTGCTATTCGGAAACTTCGTCATCGAGGTAAAAGTCGTCACACCAAAGACTATGTTGAAAAACGCGGAAAGATTGCTATCTCACATACAATCCATGAAAGACCACAAGAAGCACAGATACGCTCTAGGGTAGGAGATTGGGAGGCAGATACAGTTGCTGGACAAACAGGAAAAGCCTGCTTAGTGACCCTAACGGATCGCTATTCTCGTTTTCTTAAAATCAAGAAGGTTGCAGTGAAGAAGAGTAAGCTAGTCATAGAAGCCATGGTAAAGATACTGGAACCCTTACCAAAAGAGACGGTGACTCCCGATCGAGGAAAGGAATTCTCAAAACATCAAGAACTGACAGATAAACTACAAGTAGAAGTCTATTTCCCTGACCCTCATGCGCCATGGCAACGTGGAACAAATGAGAATACGAACGGCTTATTACGGGAGTACTTCCCAAAAGGGAGTGACCTGACAGGTGTGGATGAGGCTGTGATTCAAGAGTGGGAAGACAAGCTAAACAATAGACCGAGAAAATGTCTTAACTGGAGAACACCTTATGAGGTATTTTATGAAGAAGAAATGCACTTAATTTGACAATTCAAGGTATAAAAATAAATTAAAAAAAGACACTAAAAATCAGCGTCTTTACTAATCTTTACAACTCCGCCAGTAGGACTCGAACCTACGACATCATGATTAACAGTCATGCGCTACTACCAACTGAGCTATGGCGGATGATATAGTCCGTACGGGATTCGAACCCGTGTTACCGCCGTGAAAAGGCGGTGTCTTAACCCCTTGACCAACGGACCATCTTAAGCACTATCTAGTATAATATACACTACCTTCTTTGTCAAGATTTTTTTGAAATTTTCTATATCTTGACAATTTGCATACTTTAGGTTACAATGAAAGGGTTGAAGTTGGTTCCATAGCTCAGCTGGATAGAGCATTCGCCTTCTAAGCGAACGGTCGCAGGTTCGAATCCTGCTGGAATCATGTTAAGCCTAGCTTGTTTCTAAGCTAGGCTTTTTTCTTTCCACAATTCATAATTCACATAAAAAGTTGGGAATAGGACACAAGCAAGAGAATACTCAGAGAATTTTAAAGAGAGAATCGTTGAAATACTGACTCCTAAGCTAAAACTGGCCAAAATCAAAATAGTTTCACGTCCTCTTTTTCGAAGAATTTTATCATTTTCCATCCAACCTTTAAACCACAAATAGCCGCATTCTTTAAATTTCCTGTCATCATAACATTGGCGTAAGGAGCTCCTCGCAACTTTTGAAAGGTTCCGATTTGAATGGAGGCAACAAATGCCAAAATGGCCATCGTCAGAACTGGTCCGACAAATGGTGTAATCATGACTGCGATAAAAATGAAGAGAGTCATGATTACACTGCTGATAAAATGGCGCAACCACTCATCTTTTCTAAAGTAGCTTTTGATAATATAGACGACAAATTGTCCAAAAATAAAGAAAATAATTGGATTTATAAAACTAACGGCTTGGAAGAATTCTCCTCTTGCCAAATAGTACGAAAGCATAATCACATTCCCTGATTGCACACCAGCAAAGCGTCCACCTTGTGTCACATAGGTAAAAGCATTTAAATAGCCACTGATAAAGGTTAAACTAATTGCTATTCTTAGACCTTCAAATATCTGATACTCTTTTTTCTTTGACATAGAACTCCTATTGTTTCACGTGAAACTACTTATGGTAAGGACTACCTTGTTGGATCATAAATGCACGATAAATTTGCTCTACTAAAACTAAACGCATCAGCTGATGAGGTAAGGTAAATAAACCAAAACTAACTAAAATGTTCGCCCGTTTTTTTATCCTTTCATGCAAACCAAGGCTCCCTCCGATAATAAATGTCATATCAGAATACCCTTTGACTGTGATATCTGCTAATAGCTGACTAAAATCCTCAGAGGCAAATTGCGTTCCTTCAATAGCTAGAGCAATGACGTACTCTCGGTCATTTATCTTAGCTAAAATTCGCTCTGATTCCTTTTTCAAAATACCATCATTTTCAGCTTGACTTGCTTTATCTGGTGTTTTCTCATCCAGCAATTCAATTAGTTCTATCTTTGTAAAACGTCCTAATCGTTTCACATACTCAGCAATCCCAGCTTTTAAATAGTTTTCTTTCAGTTTACCAACTGTGATTAATTTTATTTTCATAGTGCTATTGTACCATATCCATTGTAAACTCGGTAGCAAAATTTCCTTAGTTTAAAAGAGAGCATTTAGAACCTATATGCACAAGTGAAGTACTTTTACATAAGAGAAAGTTTTTCGCTAATCAAGGTAGTTTTTTAGGAAATACTGACTATATTTTGAAAAAAACGAACGATGAGTAGCTTAAAAACTAGCCGGAGGTAGAGATTCTGGACTGTGGATATAAGTTCTTACAATTATTACAGACTTATCCACAACCTGTGGATTGATTTTTTTTTGTTTTAAGCTATAATTAAGACAACAAGTCTATGATAAACTAAAAAGCTGGAGGTAAAAGCTATATGAAAAAATCACTAAAATTTATCCTTTTATTCTTAATTGGTTTTGCAGGAGGTCTAGCAGGAAACTTAGTTGCCCCTCTCATTCATCCTAACAAACCTGCCCAACCGGCTGTGCAAACAAAGAAAGAAAATGAACAAACAACTGTCAGTAATGTTCAATATAATAATGAAAATTCGACAACCTCAGCTGTAGAAAAAGTACAAAATGCCGTTGTATCCGTTATTAACTACCAAGCAACACGAGAAAATGCGTTTAGTTCGATTTTAGGAGATGCTGCACGTTCTGGAGAATTAACTGTTGCTGGTGAGGGATCTGGGGTTATCTACAAAAAAACAGATCAATTTGCTTATCTTGTCACGAATACACACGTCATTGCGGGTGCAGAAAAAATTGATATTCAGCTAGCTTCTGGAGAAAAAGTGGAAGGAGAATTAGTTGGATCTGATACCTATGCAGATATTGCAGTCATAAAAATTGCTGCTGATAAAGTAACAGCTGTAGCTGATTTTGCTAATTCTGATAAGATTAAGGTTGGTGAAACAGCAATTGCAATTGGTAGCCCACTTGGAAGTATTTATGCTAATACCGTAACGCAAGGAATTGTTTCCAGTCTCAGCCGAACAGTCACTTCAAAAGCAGAAGATGGTCAGACAATTTCAACCAACGCTATCCAAACTGATACTGCCATTAACCCTGGTAATTCTGGCGGACCGCTCATTAATATTCAAGGACAAGTAATTGGAATTACATCCAGCAAAATTACATCAAGTGCCAATACAGGTGTTTCAGTAGAAGGGATGGGATTTGCCATTCCAGCAAATGATGCAGTTAATATCATTAATCAGTTAGAAGAAAATGGAAAAGTTATTCGTCCAGCCCTTGGTATTCAAATGGTAAACTTGAATAACTTATCTAGTGAACAACGGAAAAAAGCTGGGCTTGATAATGAAAAAGTAAGAGCAGGGATTGTTGTTGTATCCACTCAAAAAGGGTTACCAGCAGATGGACAACTTGAACAATATGACGTGATTACAAAAATTGACGGAGATACTGTTGAAACAATCAGTGATTTGCAAAGTGCTCTTTACAAACATACAGTTGGAGATAACATCTCTGTTACCTATTACCGTGCAGGAAAAGAAAAAACGATTGACATCAAATTGACACATTCAACAGAAGATTTATCAAACTAGTTGCTAACTCACTTTACATCATTGTAAAGTGAGCTTTTTTTTGTTAAGATGGACATATGGAAGAACTACGCTACATTGCAATTAATGACATTACACCAAATCCTTATCAACCCAGAGTCCATTTTGACCAAGAAAAACTAGAAGAGCTGGCGCAATCAATTAAAGAAAACGGTCTAATTCAACCTTTAATTGTCAGAAAATCGGCGATTATTGGCTATGAATTACTAGCAGGAGAACGCAGGTTGCGAGCCAGTCAACTAGCAGGTTTGACAAGTGTTCCTGTAGTGATTAAAAATTTATCCGATGATGAGCTACTTTATCAAGCGATTATTGAAAATTTGCAACGCTCTGATCTGAATCCAATTGAAGAAGCAAAATCCTATCAACGCTTGATTGAAAAAAATTTAACTCATGACGAAATCGCTCAGATTATGGGAAAATCACGGCCATACATCACAAATATCCTTCGTTTACTACAACTATCAGATCCACTTATCTCAGCAGTTGAAGAAGGGATTTTGTCACAAGGACATGCCCGATTGTTAATTCCTTATTCAAGAAAAGAGCAAGAAAAGTGGCTTACCACCATTCTTCAAAAGGAGATGAGCGTTCGCTCTTTAGAACATGCTCTTTCTAAGAAAAAGACAACTGCTAAGAAAAAAGAAAATATCTTCGTAAAAGACATCGAGTCAACTCTTAGCAAAGTATTAGGTTCAGGAATTTCTATTGAGCAGAAAAAAAATGGGAGTGGTACCCTTACTATCTCTTTTAAAAATACAGAAGAATTGGAACGAATTATCCACACAATAACAAACTAGTGTGGATAGAATATTTTTATAAACAGCATTATTCACAACTTAAATATAGAAAATAAATTGAAAAATCAGCTTTCATATACTTTATACACATCTTGTGGAAAAGTAATGTGAAGATGTGGAAAATTTTGTTCAGTTGTGGAAAACTTTCCCGTTTTATGATACACTATTAGGACAGATTAATAGAAAGAGGGGAGGAACCTGTGGATAAACAGCAATTATTTTGGAGCCGGGTGCTACAGCTAGCTAAGAGTAAGCTCAATCAAGGAGCATATGACTTTTATGTAGAAAATGCACAATTACTCGGCATCTCCTCAAATCAAGTACAAATCTTCCTAGATAGTCCCTATAAGCAACTCTTTTGGGATCAAAATTTAAAAGATATTCTTATCACTGCAGGATTTGAAATTTTTGATAGCCAACTTTCCATTGATTATCAATTTACCCTTGATACTCCTGAAAGAGGAACTGTTCGTGAGCCGATAGAGCAGTTACAGCCCGTAACACAACAAAAGATACAACAACCACTTCATCCAGATATCAAACCGCAATATACCTTTGAAAATTTTGTCCAAGGGGACAATAATCAAATGGCTAAGGCAGGAGCCTTGGCAGTTGCTGATAATCCTGGAAGTTTATATAACCCTTTGTTTATTTATGGTGGTCCGGGTTTAGGTAAGACACACCTCTTAAATGCGATTGGGAACTGGATATTAAGAAATAATCCTCACGCGCGTATTAAATATGTCTCGACTGAGACCTTTATCAATGATTTTTTAGAACATCTGCGTTTAAACGACATGGAGAATTTTAAAAAAATTTATCGCAATTTGGATGTCCTACTAATTGATGATGTTCAATTTTTACGAAATAAGGCATCGACTCAGGAAGAATTCTTTCATACTTTTGAAGCGCTCTATGGAAAGAATAAACAGATTGTCTTAACAAGTGACCGCAACCCCGACTATTTGGATAATCTAGAAGAACGGCTTGTGACACGCTTTAAATGGGGAACAACTTCTGATATTACACCGCCTGATTTGGAAACGCGTATTGCTATTTTACGCAATAAATGTGAAGATTATCCCTATGACTTTACTGACGATACTCTTTCTTATATAGCTGGACAATTTGATTCTAATATTCGTGATCTTGAGGGGGCTTTGAAGGATATTCATCTTTTGGCTAGTGTCAAAAATTTGACTGTAATCACTGTTGATGTAGCTGCTGAAGCTATTCGTGCACGCAAACAGACAAATCCTGTCAATACAATCATTACAATCGAAACGATTCAAAATGAAGTGGGACAATTCTATGGAGTTAGTCTCAAGGAAATCAAGGGGGCAAAACGAGTGCAAAATATCGTCCATGCTAGGCAAGTAGCCATGTACCTCGCACGAGAAATGACGGATAACTCTTTACCTAAAATTGGAAAAGAATTTGGCAATCGTGATCATACAACGGTGATGCACGCGCATAATAAGATAAAAACAATGGTATTAGAAGACGAAAATTTAGAAATTGAACTGACTACTATCAAAAATAAAATTCGTCACTGAGGATAACTCACAAATATAATTCACAGTTTTCCACAGTCTATACACATGAGTTAATCTCACTAAATACACGCTATTTACTTCTTTTCCACAGAATACACAGAAACTACTATTACTACTAACTTTATAATCTATAAATAAAGGAGAATCCATGATTCAATTTTCTATCAATAAAACAGTATTTTTACAAGCCTTAACGATTACTAAGAGAGCAATCAACAGTAAAAATGCCATTCCTATTTTATCGACTGTAAAAATCGAAGTATCAGCAGAAGGAATTACCTTAACTGGGTCAAATGGACAAATTTCCATTGAGAATTTTATCTCTATTCAAGATGAAAATGCTGGTTTATTGATTTCTTCTCCAGGATCCATCTTGCTAGAAGCATCTTTCTTCATTAACGTGGTATCTAGCTTACCAGACATTGTCTTAGAAGTACGTGAAATCGAGCAGCAACAAGTCGTCTTAACAAGTGGGAAGTCAGAAATTACTCTAAAAGGAAAAGAAGCAGAACACTATCCTCGTTTGCAGGAAGTATCAATTGCTAAACCACTTACTTTAAAAACGAGTGTCTTGAAAGAGACAATCAATGAAACAGCTTTTGCAGCTTCAACACAAGAGAGTCGCCCTATTTTAACAGGTGTTCACTTTGTTTTAACAGAAAATCATTCTCTTAAAACAGTAGCAACAGATTCTCATCGGATGAGTCAACGAAAATTGATTTTGGACAAAGCTGGGGATAACTTTAACGTTGTCATTCCAAGCCGTTCCTTACGTGAGTTTGTGACTGTTTTTACGGATGATATTGAAACTGTAGAAGTATTCTTCTCAAATAATCAGATGCTCTTTAGAAGTGAGCATATCAGCTTCTATACTCGTTTACTTGAAGGAACTTACCCAGATACTGATCGCTTAATTCCGACAGAATTCACTACAACAGCGATTTTTGATACAGCTAAATTGCGTCAAGCAATGGAGCGGGCTCGTTTGCTGTCAAATGCTACTCAAAACGGTACTGTAAAGTTAGAAATTATAGAAGGGCAAGTGTCAGCTCACGTGTATTCACCAGAAGTTGGTCGAGTCAATGAAGAATTAGATACACTTGAAGTGACAGGAGAAGATTTGGTGATTAGCTTTAATCCAACTTATCTCATTGATGCTCTAAAAGCGGTTAATAGCGAGCAAATTAAGATTAGCTTTATTTCTCCAGTTCGTCCATTTACCCTAGTACCAAACTCAGATGAGCTTGATTTTATCCAACTGATTACACCAGTACGGACAAATTAATGAAAAAGGGAGTGGGACAAGATATACCCTCATCCATAGAACAACGAAAAAACTTATAAATCTCTTACTAAGATACTATTCTTAGTAAGAGATTTTTTGTATAAAAAGTACAGCTTTTCTCAAATTTCGTAAAAAGCAGAATGACATAGTATGTGATTGACAGGATAATCTAATCGATAGTTAGGAGAGTGACTAGTAATATCTAATATTACAAAAACAAGATAGTTACTAGTTTCCTTTACATCCTCATATCTTGTAACAAAATGAAGAAAGTTGATATTGCTGGAATTATGACTTTTTTCCCAGTGCCTTTTATGTTATACTAGGGTAAAAATGAAAACGATTAGAGAAATGATTGTATATATTTTAGCAAATCCTCATGCCGGAAATGGTCAGGCTTTTACAATCGTGAAAGACATTCAAAGAACTTATCCACAAGTGCGGATAGAAAGTTATGTTACAGCGAGTAAAAATGATGAATATGCACAAGTAGAAGCGATTTTATCCGTTTTTCGGAAAGAACAGGACCGTTTCTTGATTTTAGGTGGAGATGGAACGTTATCGAAAGTGTTGTCTGTTTGGCCACAAGAGCTTCCTTTTGCCTACTTTCCCACTGGATCAGGAAATGATTTTGCGCGTGCTGTTGGCATTCGGTCGTGGCAGCAAGTGATGGAAACGATATTGACAATTCCACCTGTACCAATTTGTGTGTTAAGTATGCCAGAAGGAGTGGTCATCAATAGTTTAGACATTGGCTATCCTGCCCGTGTTATTGCACATTCTGAAAAAACAGCCTTAAAAAAATGGTTTAATCGACTAAAAATCGGAAAGTTGACCTATATTTTCTTTGGAGTTCTTGGTTTGTTTAATTCTTCCCAATTATCAGCTTGTATTGAAATCAATCATCAGAAGATGGAATTGGAGCATCTCTTTTTTCTCTCTATTGCAAACAACACTTACTTTGGTGGTGGGATCATGATTTGGCCAGAGGCTCATATTACAAAGCCACAAATGGACCTTGTCTATGTTTCAGCACCTTCGATTTTCCAGCGTATCAAGGCCTTGTTAGAATTGATTTTAAAACGTCACAAGACCTCTTCTGTGTTGCATCATGTCACAGCAGAAACTGTTAAATTGACATTGCCTCATGAAATAGTTGCTCAAGTAGACGGAGAATTACAGACGCTTCAACAGCTGACCATTAGCTGCCAAACACGCTATTATTATCTTGGAAAGGAATAAAGATGTACAAATTAGAAAGTATCGTTGAAATGAAAAAGCCACATGCTTGTGTCATCAAATCAACAGGTAAAAAGGCAAATGCTTGGGAAGTCATGCGCTTAGGAGCAGATATTAAAATTCGTTGCACCAACTGCGATCATCTTGTCATGATGAGCCGTCATGATTTTGAGCGGAAGATGAAGAAAGTCTTGCAACCGTAGAAAGTCTATTTAAAGCGATTTTTGCAACATTTTTCAAGCTCTAGTTGACAAAAAAATGTCAAAAAATAAGTCTTGATTTGCTAGCTAAGAAGGCAAATTTTTATTATGATAGAGATGTAAGCTGAAAAACACTTTGTCTCTCGGCGAGCAATCTCTAAGTAGGATAAAGGTGAGGCAAATCCTGGTTTGGATAATGTTGTTACATTAGCAAGAATCTTTGAAGTAAGTCTGGATGAGTTGGTACTTGGTAAAACAGAAGAAGTTCGCATCGAGCGGGTGGTTGAGAAGTCGGAGCGTCCTATGAATGTCTGGGAGTTTTTGGATAAACATTCAGAAAGTAGCAAAAGCGAAACTTTGATGCTCATTGCATTCTAGTCGTATTTTTTCGTAGTAGCATTGGTTCGCTATGTTTCAAACTAGTTTAAAAGTGTTTGTGTTGGGTGAATTTCTCTTCATTTAGCTTGCTATTTAGCAAGCTTTTTTAAATTTTTTCTGCTATAATAATCTTGATTGAAATTTTTGAATGGAGAATAAGAAATGGCTTTAACAGCAGGTATCGTTGGCTTACCAAATGTTGGAAAATCAACCCTATTTAATGCGATTACAAAGGCAGGAGCAGAAGCAGCAAACTATCCCTTTGCGACCATTGATCCCAATGTCGGAATGGTAGAAGTACCAGATGAGCGCTTGCAGAAATTAACAGAACTGATTACTCCTAAAAAGACAGTCCCAACAACTTTTGAATTTACAGATATTGCAGGAATTGTCAAAGGGGCTTCTAAGGGGGAAGGTCTTGGAAATAAATTCTTGGCCAATATCCGTGAGGTAGATGCGATTGTCCATGTTGTTCGTGCATTTGATGATGAAAATGTCATGCGGGAACAAGGGCGTGAGTCTGCTTTTGTGGATCCAATGGCTGATATTGAAACAATTAATTTAGAATTGATCTTGGCAGATTTAGAGAGTGTCAACAAACGCTATGCGCGTGTGGAAAAAATGGCTCGTACACAAAAGGATAAGGATTCAGTAGCAGAATTTACTGTTTTACAAAAAATCAAACCAGTTTTAGAAGACGGTAAATCTGCTCGAACCATTGATTTCACAGAAGAAGAGCAAAAGGTTGTGAAAGGCTTATTCCTTTTAACGACAAAACCAGTTCTTTATGTGGCAAATGTTAGCGAAGAGGATGTAGCAGATCCAGATAATATTGACTACGTGAAGCAAATTCGTGAGTTTGCAGCGACAGAAAATGCAGAGGTTGTCGTTATTTCGGCGCGTGCAGAAGAAGAAATTTCTGAACTTGATGAAGCAGATAAGGCTGAATTTTTAGAAGCAATGGGCTTAACGGAATCAGGTGTTGATAAATTAACACGAACTGCTTATCATTTGCTGGGTCTAGGAACCTACTTTACAGCAGGCGAAAAGGAAGTGCGTGCATGGACCTTTAAACGTGGTATCAAAGCCCCACAAGCTGCTGGTATCATCCATTCAGACTTTGAAAAAGGCTTTATCCGTGCTGTGACCATGTCCTATGATGACCTCATGTCCTATGGTAGTGAAAAAGCTGTTAAAGAAGCAGGACGTCTTCGTGAGGAAGGAAAAGAATACATTGTCCAAGATGGTGACATTATGGAATTCCGCTTTAATGTGTAACGAATACAGAATAGTGAAGAGGCTGGGATAATCTATTCCCTCCTTCTTCTTTTTTCGCTTAAAGTAGTATGTGAAGAGGATAAATCATGACAAAATTAATTGTAGGCTTAGGCAATCCAGGAGATCGCTATGAGAATACTAAGCATAATGTTGGTTTTATGTTTATTGACCGGATTGCAGAGAAAGAAAATGTGACCTTTAGCCATGACAAGATTTTTCAGGCAGAGATTGCTTCAACCTTTATAAATGGTGAAAAAATCTATCTCGTTAAGCCGACGACCTTTATGAATGAATCTGGTAAGGCCGTCCATGCCCTCTTAGCCTATTATGGGTTAGAAATAGAGGATTTATTAGTCGTTTATGATGATTTAGATATGGTGGTCGGAAAAGTACGTTTTCGTCAGAAAGGGTCGGCAGGTGGTCACAATGGCATCAAGAGTATCATTAAACATCTGGACAGTCAGGAATTTGATCGCATTAAGATTGGAATTGGCAGGCCAAAGAATGGTATGACCGTTGTTCAGCATGTCCTGTCTCAATTTGATACCAATGATCGTATTGCAGTTGAGTTAACCTTGGAAAAACTTGACGACTTTGTAAACTTTTATTTACAAGAAAACGATGCAGAAAAGATAATGAGAAAGTATAATAATTAAGATGAATATCATTGAATTAGTCAATCGTAATAGGCAAATTGACAAGTGGCAAGCAGGTTTATATCAATCAAAGCGTCAGCTCATCATGGGACTTTCAGGAACAATGAAGGCCCTCGTCATGGCATCAGTATTTGATGTAATGGATGAAAAATGTTTGATTGTAACACCAACTCAGAATGAAGCTGAGAAGTTAACCCAAGAATTGATGAATATCCTGGGAAGTGATGTTGTTTACAACTTCTTTACAGATGACAACCCTGTAGCTGAATTTGTTTTTGCTTCTAATGATCGCACAAAGGCTCGATTAGACAGTCTGAACTTTCTTCTAGATAGAAAGAAATCAGGGATTATTGTAGCTAGTATGGCTGCTTGCCGTATTCTATTGCCTAATCCTTTGTCTTATCAACAAGCTAGTATTCAATTAGCAATAGGAGAAGAATGTGAAGTTGACAAACTTGTAAAGAAATTACAAGAAATCGGCTATAAAAAAGTTTCTCGTGTCTTATCCCAAGGTGAATTTAGTCAACGTGGAGACATTCTTGATATTTTTGAAATGAGTCAAGAACATCCCTATCGTTTGGAATTTTTTGGCGATGAGATTGATGGGATACGTCAGTTTGATAGTGAGAGTCAATTGTCGATTGAAACAATTGAAGAGTTGTTTATCACACCAGCTTCTGATATGATTTTTTCTTCAGAAGATTTTTTGCGTGCTGAAAAAAAGTTGACAGATAATTTACAAACATTACAGCAGCAAGAACAGATTTCATATATAGAGGAGGTCTTAGCAGATGTCAAACAGACCTACCGTCACCCAGATAGTCGGAAATTTCTATCTTATTTCTATGAAAAAGAATGGACTTTACTCGATTATCTTCCTAGGCACACACCAGTATTTTTTGATGATTTTCATAAAATAGCTGATCGACATGCTCAATTTGATGTAGAAGTTGCAGAACTGTTGACACAAGATTTACAAAATAACAAGTCTCTGTCAACGTTACATTATTTTGCATCTACCTACTCATCTTTTAGAAAATACAAACCTGCAACCTACTTTTCTGTCTTTCAAAAAGGATTAGGTAATCTCACATTTGATGCAATTTACCAATTTAATCAACATTCCATGCAGGAGTTCTTCAATCAAATTCCGTTATTGCAAGACGAATTGAGACACTATGCTAAGTCTTCACATACGGTTATTCTTCAAGCAGAGTCACATTCTTCTTTACAACGTTTACAAAAAACATTACAGGAATATGAGATTGAACTGCCTTTTGTTGAGCCTAATGATATAGAAATAGGTCAGCAACAAATTACCATTGGTCAGTTATCAACGGGATTTCATTTCTTAGATGAGAAGATTGCCTTGATTACTGAGCATGAGATTTTTCATAAAAAGATCAAGCGCAAAGTCCGTCGGAATACGATTTCAAATGCTGAACGATTAAAGGATTATAGTGAATTGTCTGTTGGCGATTATGTAGTCCACTCTGTTCACGGTGTTGGGCAATACCTTGGAATTGAAACAATTGAAATATCGGGAATTCATCGCGATTATTTGAGTATTCAATACCAGAACAATGATCGTATTTCCCTACCAGTTGAGCAAATTGATGTATTGTCCAAGTATCTTGCTTCAGATGGTAAAACACCCAAACTCAATAAATTAAATGATGGTCGTTTCCAACGAACCAAGCAGAAGGTAGTAAAACAAGTTGAAGATATTGCCGATGATTTGATTCGTCTTTATGCAGAGCGTAGTCAATTAAAAGGCTTTGCTTTCTCACCTGATGATGAAAATCAAGTCGAGTTTGACCAGCATTTCACTTATGTTGAAACAGAAGACCAACTTCGTTCCATACAAGAAATTAAAAAAGATATGGAAAAATCATCTCCAATGGATCGTCTATTGGTAGGAGATGTTGGTTTTGGTAAAACAGAAGTTGCCATGCGTGCTGCCTTTAAAGCAGTTAATGATGGGAAACAAGTTGCTATTTTAGTTCCGACAACAGTTTTAGCTCAGCAACATTTTGCGAATTTCCAAAGTCGTTTTGCAGAGTTTCCCGTTAATATTGATGTGATGAGCCGTTTTAAGACCAAGGCTGAGCAAGAAGCGACACTTGAAAAACTCAAAAAAGGCCAAGTAGATATTTTGATTGGAACCCACCGCTTATTGTCAAAAGATGTTGAATTTGCTGATTTGGGGCTTTTAGTCATTGATGAAGAGCAGCGTTTTGGAGTAAAGCATAAAGAGCGCTTGAAAGAATTGAAAAGTAAAATAGATGTTCTGACATTAACAGCAACGCCTATTCCAAGAACATTGCAGATGTCTATGTTGGGAATTCGCGATTTATCTGTTATTGAAACACCACCGACAAATCGCTACCCTGTTCAAACTTATGTTTTAGAAACAAATCCAACGATTATTCGCGATGCTATTTTACGAGAGATGGATAGAGGTGGACAAGTTTACTATCTTTACAATAAAGTTGACACTATTGAACAAAAAGTGTCTGAATTGAGAGAGTTGGTACCAGAAGCAACAATTGGTTTTGTTCATGGGCAAATGTCAGAGATTCAACTGGAAAATACGCTCCTATCCTTTATTGAAGGGGAATATGATGTATTAGTGACAACCACTATTATTGAAACAGGGGTGGATATTCCAAATGCCAATACCCTATTTATTGAAAATGCAGATCATATGGGATTGTCAACCTTGTATCAATTGAGAGGTCGTGTTGGTCGTTCAAACCGCATTGCGTATGCCTATTTAATGTATCGTCCAGATAAGAATTTGACAGAAGTTGCAGAAAAGAGATTGGAAGCCATAAAAGGGTTTACAGATTTGGGGTCTGGTTTTAAAATTGCCATGCAAGATTTATCTATTCGAGGTGCTGGCAATATCTTAGGAGCTGCGCAAAGTGGATTTATTGATTCAGTTGGATATGAACTGTATTCTCAATTATTAGAAAATGCTATTTTGGAGAAGCAAGGAAAACAAGCTAGACGGGAAAAAAGCAATACAGAACTCAATCTATCGATTGATGCTTATTTGCCAAGTGACTATATTACAGACCAGCGTCAAAAAATTGAAATTTATAAGCGCATTAAGCAACTTGAAAATCGTGTGGATTATGAAGAATTACAGGATGAATTGATTGATCGATTTGGAGAATATCCAGATGTAGTTGCCTATCTTCTGGAAATTGGCTTATTAAAATCTTATTTCGATCAACTATTTGCTCAAAAAGTGGAAAGAAAACAAGAGCAAATTATCGTCACCTTTGAGGAAATGTCGGGTCAAATTTTCCTAATGCAAGATTATTTTGAGGCACTTTCTGCAACCAAGTTAAAAGCTCGTATTTCTGAAAATAAGGGCCGTGTAGAATTAGTCTTTTTATCAGATAAGAAGAAAGATTATCAAATTATCGAGGAACTCATGCATTTTGCTGAAAAAATGCTAGAAATTAAGGCTCGAAAAAACTCCTAAAGTGTTAAAAGTAATTAAAAAGTGATACAATAAAGAAATGAGGTGAAAAAATGAGATTAGATAAGTATTTAAAAGTTTCTCGTATTATCAAACGCCGTACAGTGGCAAAAGAAGTAGCGGATAAGGGAAGAATAAAAGTCAATGGTATTTTGGCGAAATCATCGACTGACTTAAAAGAAAATGACCAGATTGAAATCCGTTTTGGTAATAAATTGCTAGTGGTCAAGGTGCTTGAAATGAAAGATAGCACCAAGAAAGAAGATGCGCTGAAGATGTATGAAATCATCAGCGAAGCAAGGATTGAGGCAGATGAAAAAATCGAATATTCTCCAAATTAATAATCACTATATTCAGGAAGAATTACAAAAAAGTCAGCGTTATCGGCAAGAAAAAAAGCAAAAGAATCGATTTATGGGGTCTATTCTGATTTTGGTTGTTTTTCTCTTTGTTTTACCAACCTATAATCTGGTTACGAGTTATCAGACACTGCAAAAACGAGAGGAGCAGTTATCTGAGTTAGAAAATCGTTATGAAGAATTAGAAGCGCAACAAAAAATGGAATCTTCATTGGTAAAAAAATTAGAAGATGAGGAGTATGTTGCAAAATATATTCGAGCAAAAATTCAATATTCAAAGGATGGGGAATTTATCTATAATATTCCAGGGTTATTACCACGATGACAGAAACGATTGTAGACATTGTTGAAAAATTTTTGGCCTACTCTGATGAAAAATTAGAAGAATTAGCTGAGAAAAATCAAACCTTAAAATTAGAAAAGAAAGAAACAAAACAATAGGAAAGGAGGGAACATGAAAAAACAGTTATTATGGCTCATTAGTCCAGTTTTATTTGCAGCTACATCAGTTGGAAGTACCGAAATTCCATTTGAATTATCAAATCAGATGAACTATCAGTTGAATTATAAAGAGTATAGTACCGATTTTCAAACTGTTCCAACCAATCCAAATGTATACGAAGAAGTTGACAGTTACCTTGACAAAGAGTTGACAATTCCTTTCAAAAAAATTAAGCCAAACCAATCTTTTTCAATTATAGATGTTGTCGTCAATGATCAAAATCAATTGGTCTTTCAATTGAAAGATAAGAGTTATGTAGTTGCTGATCAGACAAGTATCTATGATGATATTGTCTTACATCGTACGGTTCTTTCAGAAAAAGTCTGGCTCAAGAAAAATTTTACTGTTTATTCCAGTCCTATTGCTAACCAAGCTAAAAAACTAACTCTTTATTTAAAACCTTATCAAGAAGTAACTGTGTCAGAAATTGCTGAAACTCATTTGGGGTTCTTTGCCAAGATTCATTCTAAAGGCTGGGTTAACATCAATGATGTATCTGAAACAGACAATCGTATAGAGGCTGTTCAAGATTTGTTGACAAGTAAATATTCTTCTAAAAATATAGCTGTCTATGTCAAAAAGTTGTCAACAGGAGAGACAGCAGGTGTCAATCAGGATACAATGATGTATGCTGCGAGTGTGACGAAACTTCCTACTCTTTACTATGCTCAAGTAAAACTAGATGAAGGAAAAATAAACTTGACAGATACTGTAAAGTATGTAAAAGAAACAGAAGATTTTAACGGTGCCTATGACCCAGAAGGAAGCGGGTCAATTGTTAAAACACCAGATAATCAGCAGTATCGGATGGATGATTTGCTTAATCGAACTGCAAAAGAATCAGATAATGTAGCGAGTAACTTACTTGGTTATTATGCAGCAGATAAATTTGACAAACGCTTTTATCGTGAAACAACTAGAATTGTTGGGCAAAAATGGGATATGGTGTCACGAATGGCTACAGCTGAAATGGCAGGACTAATGATGGAGGCCATTTACCGTCAGAATGGCTATGTACTTGAAAGCTTGTCTGCTACTAATTTTGATGACCAACGGATTGCACGTGATATAAATGTTAAGGTCGCTCATAAAATTGGGGATGCCTATGATTTTAAGCATGATGTAGCTGTTGTCTATGCAGGAGAGCCCTTTATTCTGTCTATTTTTACGGATCAATTAAGTTATGATGTTATTTCACAGATTGCAAATGATGTATATGGAATTTTAAAATAATGGAAGAAAAATTTTTAAAAGTGACGCAAAAAGGTCACTTTTTTGATAAACATGAGTCTGTTCTCATTGCTGTTTCAGGCGGAAAAGATTCGATGAATCTCGCACATCTTCTTTACAAATACCAAGCAGTTCTCGGCATACGAATTGGAATTGCCCATGTCAATCATCAACAACGACCCGAATCCATTGCAGAAGAAGTTTTTGTGAAAAATTGGGCAGAGAAGAGAGGACTTCCCTTTTATATTTCTTATTTTGAAGGAAAATTTTCTGAAGAAGTAGCTCGTAAAATGCGATATGATTTTTTTGCCACTATCATGAGAGATTATCAGTATACAGCTTTGGTAACAGCTCATCATGCTGGTGACCAAGCAGAAACGATTTTTATGCGCTTGATTCGGGGTAGTCGTTTGATGCATATGTCTGGGATAAAATCGGTTCAACCATTTGCGACAGGAGAATTGATTCGTCCCTTGCTATCTTTCAAGAAAGAAGAATTGTTGGAAGTGGAACATATGGAAGATAGGAGTAACAGTTCTCCTATTTATCTGCGAAACCGTGTTCGTAATGATTATCTTCCGATGTTGGAAAAAGAAAACCCCCAGCTTTCCCATGCCTTACTAAATCTGGGAAGAGAATCGGAAATACTATATCGAGCTATCACAGAATTAACCTGGTCTACTGATATCACTGATATGGCAGTATTTCAATCACAATCGCAAGCTGTACGTTATATCTTACTACAGCAATATGTGGAACAATTTCCAGACCTCCAATTGACACGAGAACAATTTGAACAACTACTGACAATTCTTGAAACAAAGTCCAACTATCATCATCATTTAAAAGGCGATTATTACCTGATAAAAGATTATCAACATTTTGCTATTACAAAAATACAACCTGAGACGGATAGGCAACCAGAACAATACATGATAGAATCAGAAGGTATTTTTCAATATGGATCGTTCATTTTTTCATTAAATGTGCCACTAGAGCAAGCAACACAGATTCTGTATCTTCAAGCGGATAAGCCTATTATTTTACGAAGAAGAAGAGCAGGAGATAAAATGTTACTTAACTCCTTTCATAAAAAGATTCGTCGTTATTTTATTGATGAAAAAGTACCAAAAAAAGTACGAGATGAAGCTGTTTTGGTTGAACAAGATGGAAAAATCTATGGAATTGCCAATATGGCTATCAGTGATTTGAGTAAATCATTAAAAAATGATATAATCAAAGCTACATTATATATAAAAATGAAAGAGTGAACGGAATATGTTGGAAAAAGATATCAAAAAGATCCTTATTTCAGAAGAAGAAATTGTTGCTAAAAGCAAGGAATTAGGAAAGATTTTAACAGAAGAATATGCTGGAAAAAATCCTTTATTGGTTGGTATTTTGAAAGGTTCTATTCCTTTTATGGCAGAACTTGTGAAACATATTGACACTCATATTGAAATGGACTTCATGGTTGTATCTAGTTACCATGGAGGTACTGAGAGCAGTGGTACTGTCAAAATCATTAAGGATTTAGATACAAATGTTGCAGGTCGTGATGTTTTGTTCATTGAAGATATTATTGATACAGGACGCACACTGAAGGAATTGAAGGAATTGTTTGCTTTGCGCCAAGCAGCTTCTATTAAAATTGTGACATTACTTGATAAACCAGAAGGTCGCGTAGTTGAAATTGAACCAGACTATACTTGCTTTACAATTCCAAATGAATTTGTTGTAGGATTTGGTCTAGATTATAATGAAAACTACCGCAATATTCCTTATGTAGGAGTCTTAAAAGAGGAAGTTTACTCAAAATAGAAAAAGGTTACTATAGTATTTATGAAAAATAAACACACTAAAGGATTAATCCGAAATCCTTTTCTCATTATATTATTAATTGCTACCATTCTGACAGGTTACCAGTTTTTAAAAGCTGGCAACCAAATTTCGTCCCATGAAATCAGCTATTCACAAGTTGTAAAAGAGTTAGAAGATGGAAATGTTACGGACATTACTTATCAACCAAATGGTAGTATCATAGAGGTATCTGGAACCTATAAGAATGCAAGAGTTAGCGAAAGTAAAGCTGCAGAGTCGATTAAATTATTCCAGATTTCTGATAAGGTAAGTTATAGTAAGTTTACTTCTACTATATTGGCAGCTGATTCTACATTAGCTGATTTACAATCTCTGGCTAGTGAGCATGATGTGAAAGTGACTGTTAAGCCAGAAAGTTCCAATAGTCTTTGGTTAAATATTTTAATCAATATTTTCCCGCTTATTATTTTCGGTGTCTTCTTTGTGATGATGATGAATCAAGGTGGCGGTGGCGCTCGTGGCGCCATGAACTTTGGTCGGAATAAAGCGAAGGCATTGGAAAAAAGTAATGTTAAAGTGCGTTTTTCAGATGTGGCTGGAGCAGAGGAAGAAAAACAAGAATTAGTAGAAGTTGTTGAGTTTTTAAAAGATCCAAAACGCTTTACAAAATTAGGTGCACGGATTCCTGCAGGTGTCCTACTTGAGGGACCTCCAGGAACTGGTAAAACACTACTTGCAAAAGCTGTTGCTGGAGAAGCCGGTGTCCCGTTCTTTAGTATTTCTGGCTCTGACTTTGTAGAAATGTTTGTCGGAGTAGGTGCTAGCCGTGTTCGTTCTCTCTTTGAAGATGCTAAAAAA
This sequence comes from Streptococcus marmotae, assembly GCF_001623565.1. Classification (NCBI taxonomy): domain Bacteria; kingdom Bacillati; phylum Bacillota; class Bacilli; order Lactobacillales; family Streptococcaceae; genus Streptococcus; species Streptococcus marmotae. The sequence goes on from NZ_CP015196.1 coordinate 797,865, forward strand.
GCAGCACCAGCTATTATTTTTATTGATGAAATTGATGCTGTTGGTCGTCAACGTGGAGTTGGTATGGGTGGTGGAAACGATGAACGTGAACAGACTCTTAACCAATTGTTGATTGAAATGGATGGATTTGCTGGTAACGAAGGTATCATTGTTATTGCAGCAACCAACCGCAGTGATGTATTAGATCCAGCCCTTCTTCGTCCTGGACGTTTTGACCGCAAAGTATTGGTTGGAAGACCAGATGTTAAAGGTCGTGAAGCTATTTTGAAAGTCCATGCCAAAAATAAACCACTGGCAGACGATGTTGACTTGAAATTAGTAGCACAACAAACACCAGGTTTTGTCGGAGCTGATTTAGAAAATGTATTAAATGAGGCAGCTCTTGTTGCAGCACGTCAAAACAAATCCGTTATTGATGCGTCTGATATTGATGAAGCAGAGGATCGTGTTATTGCAGGACCTTCTAAGAAAGATCGTCAGATTTCAAAACGTGAGCGTGAGATGGTGGCATATCATGAAGCTGGACATACTATTGTTGGACTTGTTCTTTCAAATGCGCGTGAGGTACATAAGGTAACTATTGTTCCTCGTGGACGTGCTGGTGGTTATATGATAGCCTTGCCAAAAGAGGACCAAATGCTTCTATCTAAGGAAGATATGAAAGAGCAGTTGGCAGGTCTTATGGGTGGTCGTGTAGCAGAAGAAATTATATTTAATGCTCAGACAACAGGGGCTTCAAATGATTTTGAGCAAGCAACTCAAATGGCTCGTGCCATGGTAGCAGAATATGGAATGAGTGACAAGATGGGACCAATGCAGTATGAAGGAAATCATGCTATGTTTGGTGGCTATACTACACCGAAACATATCTCTGAGCAAACAGCTTATGAATTAGATAATGAAGTTCGTAAATTATTGAATGAAGCGCGTGATAAAGCAGCTGAAATTATTCAGGCAAATAGAGAAACTCATAAATTGATTGCGGAAGCCTTGTTGAAATATGAAACGTTGGATAGCATCCAAATCAAATCGCTTTATGAAACTGGCCAAATGCCAACAGATTTGAGTCATCCTGATAATGATGATGTGCACCCCCTTTCATATGATGAAATCAAAGAAAAAATGCAAGAAGAGAAATAATAAGCAAATAGGTAGTTGAGATGGGTACTCAGCTACCTATTTTCGATTTATAGGACAAAAAAGTCCTTTTCTATCTTGTATCGATTTGGTAAATTAGAGATAGAAGAATGAAAGGAGAAGCAGGATGGACTTTAAGAGACTCTATTTACAAGTACGCCCGATAGTAGTGAAAGCCCGGAAGGAATACTATATTAAGAGCTGGGAGGTCAGCGACTGGGATCAAGAAGGGATGTATATATTGTATTGCTTACTAGAGCGCGAGGCAGGGATAGAAGAGGACCCTAGTCGCTTATATCGGTATTATAAAGTAAAATTCCGCAATTACATCAAAGACATCATTCGGAAACAAGAAAGCCAGAAACGGAAGTTTGACCGGATGAGCTATGAGGAAATAGGAGAAGTATCGCATAAGCTAGGGAGCGGCGGCTTAGTTACAGATGAGTTAATCTGTCTCCGCGACAGACTAAGTAGCTATCGTTCCCAACTAAGTGAAGAAGAAGTTGGCCAATATGAACTCCTCATAAGCGGGAGGAACTTCAAAGGGCGTCGGAAGATGTTACGCGAGTTACGGGTCTATTTAGAAGATTAGAAAAAAAAAGAAAAAAGTTCTTGACAATCGAAGGTCAAATGTAGTATATTAGGATAGCTGACGCAGAACAGCCACGGAAAATTCCCGGAGAGACAAAAAAGATGAAAAAAATTAAAAAAAGTTTCAAAAAAGTGTTGACAAGGAATTGAAGAAGTGATATACTGATATAGTTGTCGCTTGAGAGAGCGACAGACAAGACCTTTGAAAATTAAAGAAGACGAACCAAACGTGCAGGGTGGTTTATGGAAACATAAACCGTCAATGAACAAAAGAAATAAATCTGTCGGTGAACAGAATGAGTGAAGACTCAAACTATTAATGAGAGTTTGATCCTGGCTCAGGACGAACGCTGGCGGCGTGCCTAATACATGCAAGTAGAACGCTGAAGCTTGGTGCTTGCACCGAGCGGAGGAGTTGCGAACGGGTGAGTAACGCGTAGGTAACCTGCCTGGTAGCGGGGGATAACTATTGGAAACGATAGCTAATACCGCATAAGAGTGCTAACTGCATGGTAAGCATTTAAAAGATGCAATTGCATCACTACCAGATGGACCTGCGTTGTATTAGCTAGTTGGTGGGGTAACGGCTCACCAAGGCGACGATACATAGCCGACCTGAGAGGGTGATCGGCCACACTGGGACTGAGACACGGCCCAGACTCCTACGGGAGGCAGCAGTAGGGAATCTTCGGCAATGGGGGCAACCCTGACCGAGCAACGCCGCGTGAGTGAAGAAGGTTTTCGGATCGTAAAGCTCTGTTGTAAGAGAAGAACAGCGATGGGAGTGGAAAGTCCATTGTATGACGGTATCTTACCAGAAAGGGACGGCTAACTACGTGCCAGCAGCCGCGGTAATACGTAGGTCCCGAGCGTTGTCCGGATTTATTGGGCGTAAAGCGAGAGCAGGCGGTTTGATAAGTCAGAAGTAAAAGGCTGTGGCTCAACCATAGTATGCTTTTGAAACTGTCGAACTTGAGTGCAGAAGGGGGGAGTGGAATTCCATGTGTAGCGGTGAAATGCGTAGATATATGGAGGAACACCGGTGGCGAAAGCGGCTCTCTCTGTAACTGACGCTGAGTCTCGAAAGCGTGGGGAGCGAACAGGATTAGATACCCTGGTAGTCCACGCCGTAAACGATGAGTGCTAGGTGTTGGGTCCTTTCCGGGATTCAGTGCCGTAGCTAACGCATTAAGCACTCCGCCTGGGGAGTACGACCGCAAGGTTGAAACTCAAAGGAATTGACGGGGGCCCGCACAAGCGGTGGAGCATGTGGTTTAATTCGAAGCAACGCGAAGAACCTTACCAGGTCTTGACATCCCTCTGATCGCTCTAGAGATAGAGTTTTCCTTCGGGACAGAGGTGACAGGTGGTGCATGGTTGTCGTCAGCTCGTGTCGTGAGATGTTGGGTTAAGTCCCGCAACGAGCGCAACCCTTATTGTTAGTTGCCATCATTGAGTTGGGCACTCTAGCGAGACTGCCGGTAATAAACCGGAGGAAGGTGGGGATGACGTCAAATCATCATGCCCCTTATGACCTGGGCTACACACGTGCTACAATGGCTGGTACAACGAGTCGCAAGTCGGTGACGGCAAGCTAATCTCTTAAAGCCAGTCTCAGTTCGGATTGTAGGCTGCAACTCGCCTACATGAAGTCGGAATCGCTAGTAATCGCGGATCAGCACGCCGCGGTGAATACGTTCCCGGGCCTTGTACACACCGCCCGTCACACCACGAGAGTTTGTAACACCCGAAGTCGGTGAGGTAACCTTTTAGGAGCCAGCCGCCTAAGGTGGGATAGATGATTGGGGTGAAGTCGTAACAAGGTAGCCGTATCGGAAGGTGCGGCTGGATCACCTCCTTTCTAAGGAAACGGAACTCTGTACGTAGTCTTCTTTAATTTTGAGAGGTCTTGTGGGGCCTTAGCTCAGCTGGGAGAGCGCCTGCTTTGCACGCAGGAGGTCAGCGGTTCGATCCCGCTAGGCTCCATACAACTGGAAATAGTTGTAGAGATTTGCACATTGAAAATTGAATATCTATATCAAATAGTAACAAGAAAATAAACCGAAAACGCTGTGAATTAATGAGTTTTCTAATTTGAAAGAATTAGGTTAAAAATAAGGTTAAGTTAATAAGGGCGCACGGTGGATGCCTTGGCACTAGGAGCCGAAGAAGGACGTGACTAACGACGAAATGCCTTGGGGAGCTGTAAGTAAGCGATGATCCAGGGATGTCCGAATGGGGGAACCCAACATGTAATGCATGTTATCCATGACTGTTAAGGTCATGCGAAGGAAGACGCAGTGAACTGAAACATCTAAGTAGCTGCAGGAAGAGAAAGCAAAAGCGATTGCCTGAGTAGCGGCGAGCGAAACGGCAGGAGGGCAAACCGAAGAGTTTACTCTTCGGGGTTGTAGGACTGCAATGTGGACTCAGATTTTGTAGAAGAATCTACTGGGAAGTAGAGCCAAAGAGAGTAAAAGCCTCGTATTCGAAACAGAGTCTGTACCTAGCAGAATCCTGAGTACGGCGGGACACGCGAAATCCCGTCGGAATCTGGGAGGACCATCTCCCAACCCTAAATACTCCCTAGTGACCGATAGTGAACCAGTACCGTGAGGGAAAGGTGAAAAGGAGGGGAGTGAAATAGAACCTGAAACCGTGTGCCTACAACAAGTTCGAGCCCGTTAATGGGTGAGAGCGTGCCTTTTGTAGAATGAACCGGCGAGTTATGATATGATGCGAGGTTAAGTTGAAGAGACGGAGCCGTAGGGAAACCGAGTCTGAATAGGGCGAATTAGTATCATGTTATAGACCCGAAACCATGTGACCTACCCATGAGCAGGTTGAAGGTGCGGTAAAACGCACTGGAGGACCGAACCAGGGCACGTTGAAAAGTGCTTGGATGACTTGTGGGTAGCGGAGAAATTCCAAACGAACTTGGAGATAGCTGGTTCTCTCCGAAATAGCTTTAGGGCTAGCGTCGATGTTAAGTCTCTTGGAGGTAGAGCACTGTTTGGGTGAGGGGTCCATCTCGGATTACCAATCTCAGATAAACTCCGAATGCCAACGAGATATAATCGGCAGTCAGACTGCGAGTGCTAAGATCCGTAGTCGAAAGGGAAACAGCCCAGACCACCAGCTAAGGTCCCAAAATAATTGTTAAGTGGAAAAGGATGTGGGGTTGCACAGACAACTAGGATGTTAGCTTAGAAGCAGCTATTCATTCAAAGAGTGCGTAATAGCTCACTAGTCGAGTGACCCTGCGCCGAAAATGTACCGGGGCTAAAACAATTTACCGAAGCTGTGGATACCTAAATATAGGTATGGTAGGAGAGCGTTCTATGTGTGGCGAAGGTGTACCGTGAGGAGCGCTGGAACGCATAGAAGTGAGAATGCCGGTATGAGTAGCGAAAGATGGGTGAGAATCCCATCCACCGTAAGACTAAGGTTTCCAGGGGAAGGCTCGTCCGCCCTGGGTTAGTCGGGACCTAAGGAGAGACCGAAAGGTGTATCCGATGGCCAACAGGTTGATATTCCTGTACTAGAGTATGAAGTGATGGAGGGACGCAGTAGGCTAACTCAACCGGACGACTGGAAGAGTCCGGCCAAGCAGTAAGGCGTGGTATGAGTCAAATGCTTATACCTATAACGTTGAGCTGTGATGGGGAGCGAAGTATAGTAGCGAAGTGAGTGATGTCACACTGCCAAGAAAAGCTTCTAGCGATGTATCATACTCTACCCGTACCGCAAACCGACACAGGTAGTCGAGGCGAGTAGCCTCAGGTGAGCGAGAGAACTCTCGTTAAGGAACTCGGCAAAATGACCCCGTAACTTCGGGAGAAGGGGTGCTCAGTTAGACTGAGCCGCAGTGAATAGGCCCAAGCAACTGTTTATCAAAAACACAGCTCTCTGCTAAATCGTAAGATGATGTATAGGGGTGACGCCTGCCCGGTGCTGGAAGGTTAAGAGGAGGGTTTAGCGGTAACGCGAAGATCTGAATTGAAGCCCCAGTAAACGGCGGCCGTAACTATAACGGTCCTAAGGTAGCGAAATTCCTTGTCGGGTAAGTTCCGACCCGCACGAAAGGCGTAATGATTTGGGCACTGTCTCAACGAGAGACTCGGTGAAATTTTAGTACCTGTGAAGATGCAGGTTACCCGCGACAGGACGGAAAGACCCCATGGAGCTTTACTGCAGTTTGATATTGAGTGTCTGTACCACATGTACAGGATAGGTAGGAGCCTAAGAGATCGGGACGCCAGTTTCGATGGAGGCGTTGTTGGGATACTACCCTTGTGTTATGGCCACTCTAACCCGGATAGGTGATCCCTATCGGAGACAGTGTCTGACGGGCAGTTTGACTGGGGCGGTCGCCTCCTAAAAGGTAACGGAGGCGCCCAAAGGTTCCCTCAGATTGGTTGGAAATCAATCGTAGAGTGTAAAGGTATAAGGGAGCTTGACTGCGAGAGCAACAACTCGAGCAGGGACGAAAGTCGGGCTTAGTGATCCGGTGGTTCCGCATGGAAGGGCCATCGCTCAACGGATAAAAGCTACCCTGGGGATAACAGGCTTATCTCCCCCAAGAGTTCACATCGACGGGGAGGTTTGGCACCTCGATGTCGGCTCGTCGCATCCTGGGGCTGTAGTCGGTCCCAAGGGTTGGGCTGTTCGCCCATTAAAGCGGCACGCGAGCTGGGTTCAGAACGTCGTGAGACAGTTCGGTCCCTATCCGTCGCGGGCGTAGGAAATTTGAGAGGATCTGCTCCTAGTACGAGAGGACCAGAGTGGACTTACCGCTGGTGTACCAGTTGTCTCGCCAGAGGCATCGCTGGGTAGCTATGTAGGGAAGGGATAAACGCTGAAAGCATCTAAGTGTGAAACCCACCTCAAGATGAGATTTCCCATAACGTTCAGTTAGTAAGAGCCCTGAGAGAAGATCAGGTAGATAGGTTGGGAGTGGAAGTTGTGTGAGCAATGGAGCGGACCAATACTAATCGCTCGAGGACTTATCCAAAGAAAAAAAGATTCAACGAGCTTACAGCGTAAGGAAGACTTGTGACGAATTGATATGATATTCAATTTTGAGTGTGTAAATACTCAGAAGATAGTTAAGTGACGATAGCCTAGGAGATACACCTGTACCCATGCCGAACACAGTAGTTAAGCCCTAGAACGCCGGAAGTAGTTGGGGGTTGCCCCTGTGAGATATGGTAGTCGCTTAGCTAGAGAGGGAGTTTAGCTCAGCTGGGAGAGCATCTGCCTTACAAGCAGAGGGTCAGCGGTTCGATCCCGTTAACTCCCATACGTTTAGAACGTAGAAGGTCCCGTAGTGTAGCGGTTATCACGTCGCCCTGTCACGGCGAAGATCGCGGGTTCGATTCCCGTCGGGACCGTAGACTCGTTAGCTCAGTTGGTAGAGCATTTGACTTTTAATCAAAGGGTCGCTGGTTCGAGCCCAGCACGGGTCATTGCGGGTTTGGCGGAATTGGCAGACGCACCAGATTTAGGATCTGGCGCTTTCGGGCGTGGGGGTTCAAGTCCCTTAACCCGCATAAATAAGAAATAAGCCGGCTTAGCTCAGTTGGTAGAGCATCTGATTTGTAATCAGAGGGTCGCGTGTTCAAGTCATGTAGCCGGCATAGAGGGATAAATGCGAACGTAGTTCAGTGGTAGAACACCACCTTGCCAAGGTGGGGGTCGCGGGTTCGAATCCCGTCGTTCGCTTGAAGAGGCCGGGGTGGCGGAACTGGCAGACGCACAGGACTTAAAATCCTGCGGTGGTTAACACCGTACCGGTTCGATTCCGGTCCTCGGCATTCAAGATAGGCACCCTTAGCTCAACTGGATAGAGTACCTGACTACGAATCAGGCGGTTAGAGGTTCGACTCCTCTAGGGTGCATGGGCTCGCTTAATGGGTTTCATTAGGGGAGATTTATTTTTACAGTAGGTAATACGGGAAGTAGCTCAGCTTGGTAGAGTACTTGGTTTGGGACCAAGGGGTCGCAGGTTCGAATCCTGTCTTCCCGATTTATTTTTTTGGCGGTGTAGCTCAGCTGGCTAGAGCGTCCGGTTCATACCCGGGAGGTCGGGGGTTCGATCCCCTTCGCCGCTATTGTTTGTGCTGGACCTTTAGCTCAGCTGGTTAGAGCTCTCGGCTCATAACCGAGCGGTCGTAGGTTCAAGTCCTACAAGGTCCATTTTATAGTTTAAGGTAGAACTATGGTATATTGGAGGATTACCCAAGTCCGGCTGAAGGGAACGGTCTTGAAAACCGTCAGGCGTGTAAAAGCGTGCGTGGGTTCGAATCCCACATCCTCCTTTTAAATAATAGTATCGCGGGATGGAGCAGCTAGGTAGCTCGTCGGGCTCATAACCCGAAGGTCGTAGGTTCAAATCCTGCTCCCGCAATTTGATTGTGGATTTGGCTCGGTAGCTCAGTTGGTAGAGCAATGGATTGAAGCTCCATGTGTCGGCGGTTCGATTCCGTCTCGCGCCATAGTAATAAGCGGGTGTAGTTTAGTGGTAAAACTACAGCCTTCCAAGCTGTTATCGCGAGTTCGATTCTCGTCACCCGCTTTTGGATTCTTATCCAAATACCAAACAAGTGTTTGGGCGCGTAGCTCAGATGGTTAGAGCGCACGCCTGATAAGCGTGAGGTCGGTGGTTCGATTCCACTCGTGCCCATTTATAAGTGGAGAATTACTCAAGAGGCTGAAGAGGACGGTTTGCTAAATCGTTAGGTCGGGTAACTGGCGCAAGGGTTCGAATCCCTTATTCTCCGTTGTTAACGAGATTATCATTTGATATTCTCGTTTTATTGTATTGTAATACTCATTGAATTTCAAAAATATCTCTTTATCTATAACTATTTATTTTTACTCTAAGATAAAGCAAGTTAAGTGGGGGAAACATGATGCTTTTTCAGTAAGTGAAAAGGACAGTAATAAAAAAGTGGTAGGAAGCATCTAAGAAAGTTGCAAAGGCGCTAACTTTGATTTTCATTGAGTATAAATTAGTGTTGAGTATGGGTGAGGTTGGAAATGAATAAAATTTCTAAGTTAATTGTTGTTAGTTCTGTAATTTTAGTACTATCTTTATCTTTCTTATTCTTGACAGTTAATAAAAAAATGCAGATTCCTTACATATCAAGTATTATTCATTCGTCGATATCAACTGTTAATAATGCTATAGGGCGCCCCACGCAGTTTTTTTCTAAGCAAAAGGAATCAATTGCAGATTTGATTGCTGCCTATGATGAGAATAAAGAACTTAAAAAACAAAACATTGATTTAAAGAATCAATTAGCAGAAAAAGACAGCTTAGAAAAGGAAAATGAGAGCTTGCGCCAAAGTTTGTCCTTGGCTGGGACTTATGGAAATAAGCTCTTCATAACTGGTTTAGTATCTAGTCGAACTCCTACATCTTGGGCAAGTCGGTTGATGTTGGATATCGGTGCAAAAGATGGCGTTAAGGAAGGTATGCTTGTTGCTGCAAATGGTGCGTTGATTGGTCTAGTGGATAATGTCTATTCAAATGCGACAAATGTAAAGTTATTATCTAGTTCTGATCAATTTACAAAAATTCCTGTGAAGATTTTGGCGGGAACCTCCAATATTTATGGTGTATTAGTTGGTATGATACGGATAGTTCTACCTTTATTATCAATCAATTAAATAGTACGGAAACTATTCCTGAGGGAGTGGAGGTAGTGACAAGTGATTTAGCTGGGGATATGCCTTCAAATGTTCTTGTTGGGAAAGTTTCATCTGTAAAGACTAGTACAAGAGATCTTAGTCGGGAGCTGTATATCAAACCAGCAGCAAATTTTTCTAATATTTATTCTGTTTTGGTAGTTGGAGAGGAATAATGAAGAAGTACATTTTTTATTTCCTGCCGTTTTTGTTATTCTTGGCTTTTTTATTAGACGCCCAATTGTCTACTTTGTTAACAAATTTGGCACCAAAAGCGGTATCAATTACCAGTCATTTGCTATTGATAGTGGGAATTTTTGCAAGTCTGTATGTGACTGTTACGCCAATGATGGTTTTATATGTTATACTGGGCTTTGTATATGACATCTATTATTTTAATATTATTGGTTTATCTACAGCCTTGCTCCCTTTGACAGTTTACCTGGTTTATTACGTATATCAGAGTCTAGCTTTTAAACGAGTTACGAACTATATTTTGCTGTTGGTAATGGTCTTTACGTTCGAATTTGGAACTTTTTATTAGCTCGATTATTTCAAATTACAAATCTTTCTATGTTTATTTTTGTTTTTTATAATTTAGTGCCAAGCTTACTGTTTAACATTTTCCTATTGGTGATAATCCACCCGTTAATGGAAAAGATATTTGGGATTACGAATAAGACATAAAAATGTAACAATTGCGTAATATACTTACGCAATTTTTTTTGGTAAAATGAGATAGTCAGAAAGAATAGAGGAGTCTGAATTCGATATGAAGAAAAAATATTTAGCAACCTTGCTCGTAAGTACCATTATTTTAACAAATGCTGGAACAGTTGTAGCTGTTAAGGCAGATGATACAGATAGCAAAATTGCTGCTCAAGATAATAAAATTAAAGAAATTGCAAGTCAACAAGCCAGTGCACAAGCGCAGGTAGAAGCGTTACAATCAAAAGTAGATGCTATTCTTGCAGAACAAGCAAGTTTAAATGCTGAAAATGAGCGTTTACAGGCTGAGTCACAATCATTAAGTCAAGAGATTCAAAAATTGGCAGGTGATATTGTATCACGTGATGAGGCGTTAAAAAAACAAGCGCGTAGCGCTCAAACAGATGGTTCAGCAACTAGTTATATTAACACGATTTTAGATTCTAAATCAATTGTAGATGCTGTGTCTCGTATCAATGCAATGCGTGAAATTGTTTCTGCAAATAATCGTATGCTTGGACAACAAAAAGCGGATAAAGAAGCAATCGTTGAAAAACAAAAAGCGAATCAGGAAGCCATTAACGTTGTTGAAGCAAACTGGAAAAAATTAGATGATGCTTCACAAGAATTGAATACTCAGCAAGCAGCCTTGAAAGTAGCACAATTGAATCTGGCTGCAGAAAGAGCAACGGCAGAAGGTGAGAAGAATGCCCTTCTTGAGCAAAAAGCTGCAGCAGAAGCTGCTGCAAGAGAAGCTGCCGCAGCTCAAGCAGCTTACCAAGCTCGTCAAGCAGCTACCACTCAAATGCAACAACAGCCAGTTGCAACTTTATTGACAACTGGTGGAAATGTTGAGTCAACTGTTTCAGCTGCTCCAGCTACAGAAGCAGCAGCAGCTCCAGCTGCTGCAACTTATACTTATGATGCGAGCAATACATATCCAGTTGGTCAATGTACTTGGGGAGCAAAACAAGTAGCACCTTGGGTTGGGAACTATTGGGGAATGCAAACCAATGGTTGTATTCAGCAGCAGCAGCAGGTTTCCGTACAGGTTCTACTCCACAAGTTGGGGCTGTCGCAGTATGGACTGACGGGGCATTTGGACACGTTGCTGTCGTAACAGAAGTAAATGGTTCACAAATTCAAGTATTAGAATCAAACTACAACGGAAACCAATATGTTGGAAACTTCCGTGGATCATTTAATGCTGCATCTAGCGGTATTGCTGGTTATATTTACCCATAATAGAAATGAACTAAGACTTTGGAGAAATCCAAAGTTTTTTCGTGTAAGATTTTGATTTGATTTTGTTTGAAAATTGTCTTAAAAAGGTTTAAAATAGTAAAGTAGAAATAAATAGGAGGCTGTCATGGCGTTTTCTGACATAAAATTGTTCGCCCTTAATTCTAATCAAAAGTTAGCAGCTAAGGTAGCAGAGAAAATGGGGATTTCATTAGGAAAATCCACTGTTCGTCAATTTTCAGATGGTGAAATTCAAGTGAATATTGAGGAGTCTATTCGTGGGAGACATGTCTATATTCTTCAATCAACAAGTTCTCCAGTGAATGATCATTTAATGGAGATTTTAATTATGGTGGATGCATTAAAGCGTGCGTCTGCAGAGTCAGTAAATGTCGTTATTCCTTATTATGGGTATGCACGTCAGGATCGGAAAGCACGTGCGCGCGAGCCAATTACCTCTAAATTGGTCGCAAATATGTTAGAAATTGCTGGTGTAGATCGGTTGCTAACCATCGATTTGCACGCTGCACAGATTCAAGGTTTCTTTGATATTCCTGTGGATCATTTGATGGGAGCTCCATTGATTGCAGATTACTTTGAGCGTCGTGGTATGGTTGGAGAAGGATATGTCGTCGTATCTCCTGATCACGGGGGAGTGACACGTGCGCGCAAACTAGCACAATTCTTGAAAACTCCGATTGCGATTATTGATAAACGTCGCAGTGTTGATAAGATGAATACATCAGAAGTGATGAATATTATCGGAAATATTGAAGGTAAAACTTGTATTTTGATTGATGATATGATTGACACAGCTGGAACAATTTGTCATGCTGCTGATGCCTTGGCGGAAGCTGGTGCGGTAGAAGTATACGCTTCTTGTACGCATCCGGTCTTGTCTGGACCTGCTATGGAAAATATTCAAAACTCTGCGATTAAGAAGTTGGTTGTCCTTGATACGATCGAAATTCCTGAAGAGCGTTTGATTGATAAGATTGAACGAATTTCGACAGCGGACTTATTAGCTGAGGCCATTATTCGGATTCATGAAAAACGTCCATTGTCCCCATTATTTGAAAATAATTAGAATGAGCAGACTTAGAAGGTTGGAACATCTGTTTCAGCCTTTTATTCATGTAGTAGATTTTGCCTCAGGTAGAAATAGTGGTATAATGTGATGTATAGTCAAAAAATGAATGATATAGCACTGGAGAGAGAGGTAGTATATGGATTTACGTCATCGTTTTAATCAGAATTTGAACCGGATTGAGGTCTCTATGATTCGGCAGTTTGATCAAGCTATTTCAGATATTCCTGGTATTTTAAAATTAACACTGGGGGAGCCTGATTTTACAACGCCTGATCATGTTAAGGAAGCAGCGAAGGCTGCCATTGATGCTAACCAGAGTCATTACACAGGTATGGCTGGGTTATTGGAGTTACGGCAGGCAGCAGCAGAATTTGTAGCAGAAAAATACAATCTGTCCTACAATCCTATGAATGAAATTTTGGTTACAATTGGTGCGACGGAAGCCTTATCTGCTAGTTTAGTAGCTATCTTGGAACCTGGAGATAAGGTACTGCTTCCAGCACCTGCTTATCCAGGTTATGAGCCGATTGTGAATATGGTAGGCGCAGATATTGTTGAGATTGATACGACCGAAAATGACTTTGTCTTAACACCTGAGATGTTAGAGAAAGCCATTATTGAGCAAGGAGAGAAACTCAAGGCAGTGATTCTTAATTATCCTGCGAATCCGACAGGGGTAACCTATTCTCGGAAACAAATTCAGGCTTTTGCAGAAGTCTTGAAGAAATATCCTATCTTTGTCTTGTCTGATGAGGTTTATGCAGAATTGACCTATACAGGAGAGCCCCATGTGTCGATTGCAGAATTCTTACCTGAGCAGACGATTTTGATTCAAGGCTTGTCTAAATCGCATGCCATGACTGGCTGGCGGATTGGGCTCATTATGTCGTGTGCGGAGATTGTTGCACAGGTGATTAAAAGTCATCAATACTTGGTGACAGCTGCTGCGACAGCTATGCAATACGGCGCCTTAGAAGCCTTGAAAAATGGAAAAGATGATGCGCTTCCGATGCGTCATGAATATGTCAAACGCAGGGATTATCTGATTGAAAAAATGACAGAGCTTGGATTTGGGATTATCAAACCAGAAGGGGCTTTTTATATCTTTGCTAAGATTCCTGACGGATATCCTCAAGATTCCTTTAGCTTCTTGCAAGAATTTGCTCGAAAAAAAGCAGTTGCCTTTATTCCAGGTGCAGCCTTTGGTCAGTATGGAGAGGGCTATATTCGGATTTCCTATGCGGCAAGTATGGAGACCATTGAGCAAGCAATGGTCCGGTTGAAAGAATTTATGGCAGAATATGGAACGGATTGAAACAAGGGGAATCGTTCTGTATAATCGGGACTTTCGTGAGGCAGATAAATTGGTCAAAATCTTTACGGAACAAGCTGGGAAACGAATGTTTTTCGTGAAACATGTAGCTAAGTCCAAGTTAACAGCTGCGATTCAGCCCTTGACTTATGCAGACTTTATTATAAAAATCAACGATGATGGTTTGAGCTATATCGAAGATTTTCATCAGGTTCAACCTTTTCGGCAACTGAATGAGGATATTTTTCGGCTAAGTTATGCAACCTATATTTTGGCCTTGGCAGATGCATGTTTGCAGGACAAGATGCACGATGCGGCTTTATTTGCTTTTTTGGTCAAAACCTTGGAGTTAATGGAGTCGGGCCTGGATTATGAAATTTTAACCAATATTTTTGAGATTCAGTTGTTGAGTCGATTTGGGGTTTCCTTGAATGTTCATGAGTGTGCTTTTTGCCACCGTGTAGGCCTTCCCTTTGATTATTCGTATCAATATTCGGGAGTTTTATGCCCGCAGCATTATCACGAAGATGAGAGGCGTCTACATTTAGATCCCAATGTGCTCTATCTGATTGATCAATTTCAAGCAATTTCGTTTGAGGAATTGGAGCGAATTTCAGTCAAGGATGAGATGAAGCAAAAGTTGCGCCTATTTATTGATCAGCTCTATGATGAGTATGTAGGGATTCACCTAAAATCGAAGAAATTTATTGATGATCTGTCTTCTTGGGGGCAGTTACTGAAAAAGGGAGATAAGTAATCTGGGTTGAGAATGGATTTTCAACCCAGATTTGCTTATTATGACTTCGAGCCAGTTTTTCTCGAAGAGAAAAAAAGAAAACCACCAGCTATGCTGGTGGCTGACAAGGCTTTGAGCTTCCATTTCTTTTTCCTGTTATAATCTAATTGTTCAGGTTAGATAAAAGGAGGAAAAAGAAATGGCTAAAACCAGTTACAGTTTATCACATACTAAATGGATGTGCAAATATCATATAGTTTTCACACCGAAGTATCGCAGAAAATCCATTTACTACAAAATTAGACAGGATTTAATTGCTATCTTCCGTCATCTATGTCAATACAAAGGTGTTGAAATCATTGAGGGACACATGATGTCAGATCATGTTCATATGTTAGTTCTCATTCCTCCAAAACTTGCGATTTCTGATTTTATGGGCTATCTGAAAAGTAAAAGTGCCTTAATGATATTTGATAAACATGCGAATTAAAAATATAAGTATGGAAATCGCAAGTTTTGGGCAAGAGGCTATTACGTCAGTACGGTAGGATTAAACGAGAAAACTGTTGCGAAGTATATCCGTGAGCAGGAAAAGACTGACATCGCTCTTGATTCTTGAGTGTTAAAGAGTATGAAGATCCATTTTCAGATGGAGGTTTTAGAACAAGATAAAAGCCCGTTGTGACTAGCATTAGTCAAGTAATAGAAGCTAACCTGAACGAAGTTCAGCGAGCGTCTTTAGACGCCCGCTGGAGGGAAACGGCTTATAGCCGGTGTACAAGCCACCCGTTTTCACGGGTGGTTATGACTTTTTTATAATTTTTTCGAATAACAAAAGTGAAGAACTCTTCTTCAAAGTTATAAAATAACGTGGAAGTATTATTTGTGATTACGATGCTATCTAATGCGATGCAAGTATACGCATTAGAATTGGAAAAAAAGTATGAGGAAGTTATTGAAAATAGATGAGGCTGGGTGATAGTCGCACTAGTCGTTTTAGCCGCAGTTGGTCTGTATGCTTGGTACTGCACTAGCAGGGGAAAAAGTTTTGCATTTAATATAAAATTTAATTGACCTAAATCGGGTGAGATGGGAATAGCATGTCATTAACGAATCGTTTCACAAAGGAGCTAGGCTCAAGCCTAGCTTCTTTAATCAGATTTAGTAAAAAGATATTGACGCAGTGATTGACACGATATAAGTTCAAAGATAGGTTTAATCAATTATCTGGGGAGTCAGGGGAATGACTATTGGTAGCCGATCTGAGGAATCAGAGAGTGTGCTCTCTTTTTAATGGATGCGAGTTTTTTCTCGCTCCCTATTTTACTAGAAGGAGAATAAATGTTATCTGTTAGAAATATTATAAAACAAGTAGGGCAACAAAAAATTCTTAATGATGTAAGTATTGACTTCGGAAGAAATGGTGTTTATATTATTGTAGGAACGAATGGTTGTGGAAAAACAACGTTCATGAATATAGTGAATAATATGCTGCTAGTAGACAAAGGAACTATAGTATGCGAAAAGTTCCCTGTTGGTTCAAAAAACTATAAAGATTCTATATTTTATATTCCTTCAGATTTTTATTTACCGGAATATTTAACAGGTGATGAATATTTACAATTTGTATTGCAGCACTATTCTACATCAAGCTTTGATAAAGTAGAATTTCTATTTTCATTATTTGATTTATCGGAAGAAAGAGATAAACTGTTGGAGAATTATTCATTTGGGATGAAGAAAAAAATTCAAATAATAGCTGCTATCTTGTCAAATACTCCTTATATATTTGCAGACGAGTTGTTTAGCGGACTAGATTTTGATACAGTTATTCTATTACAGGAGCTATTACAGCAATTAGAAAAAGAGCGGTGTTTTGTATTGGTATCACATGATTTGAATGTATTGACCCATTTTCCCAATAAAATTTATATTATGTCAAATGGGAATCTTACCCATTTTACGAGTTCGGTGGATAAAATTAGTGAAGCAATAAAAGAAGTGGGAGATTTGCATGTTAAATTACAGAACATACAGAAATATTTTGTTTCTGCTTAAATTTTATTTCCGAGATTCTTTCCAAGGGGTATTGAGAAGACGTTTCTTTCAAAAAAAGATTAATAGGTAGCTATTTTTTGTAGGTAGTGTCATCATTTATGGGATTTATTTTTATTTAAATGCTGTGGAAACAGTCCATTTAGCTCAGGTTGGAGTGATTTCCAAAGAAGAGTTGAATAAACTAATCTCCTTGTCTGTTGGAAGCTATAATAATCTGGCTATTGTGTTTGCATTTCTTATATTTTTACTTACTAATGCGACACTTCAATTAAAAAGTAGTGCACTTTTTTTTTGCTAAAACACTGCCCTTTACAGAAAAGGAGGTGCATGTATCTTTAAAATTATTTAAAGTCATCGTGGCTCTTTCTTTATATGAAGTATTCTTTATTATTTTAATACCAGGTCTTAGTATACTGCGGTCGCCAGTTATATCCACTGTATTATTTGTATCTTGCCATATTATCTTTTTAGCGACCTATCTATTATTAAATTACCTATACCTAGTTATTTTAAAAATCCCTAGAATACCAATTAAGTATTTGCATTCGAGTGTGACAATTCTTTACTTTTTACTAGCTCTCATTTATGGATATGTAGTGCGGTTCAAAGTAGAGTATTATTTAGTTACATTAATTTCTAAACCACTTGTATTGTCAATTTTCTTTTTTGTGGTAGGATTTGTCACTCTATTAGGATTGTTGATAATGGATAAAGATGTATATGGGTCGGTATTTTTGATTAGAAGATTTATCAGAATCCCTTTGCCATCAATGTTGCCAATTGGTTTTAGAAGTGTATTATTATCTATTGTTCGGACAAAGTTATTTGTGTTTTCTATCGTTTTTATAGGATTTGTATCGATTTATTCCGTTATGGTTGGTCATCTGTCGATAATGGCCTATAATTTGTTAGATTTTTGGCCCTTGCTAGGGATAGTCTTTATTCACTATGCTGATTCTACCCAACAGCAGAGACGTTTGTATTACCATATGAATAGATCAACTAGTGTAGAGCTAATTCAGTTGATATGTGCTATTGGGTTGTTTCAATTGCCAGTACTACTATTAAATCTATATATCAATCAAACGCTTGTTCAGTTCATACATGCTTATGCTATTAGTTGCATATCTATTTTTATTGGTTTTTTATTTCCAAGGTCAAGTGGAAGTACAAATGAAACAGTTGCGACAGTTTTATTATGTTTGGCTATACTCTTACTTTATATAGCGACTCGATTTCCAGTGATATTAGTGTTAGTTACGCTTTATTTATGCTGTGTGATAACGTTTATGATTAAGAAAGAAACGGAGATTCAATTTTGAAACAATTTTTACAACAATATACCTATGCTACTTTGGTTTGGTTAGTCCTATTTATCGTCGATTTTGGTATTGAACTTTTTCAAATAGTGAATGAAACAAGAGTAACAATGATGGGTCTGGTTATAAAAAATGTAGATACACCAGAGGTATTATACAATCTATTTTCAATCCACTCTCGTTTGTATTATATATACGTAGTATTTATTTGCTTATGGCTAACTTGTTATGCTTTTTTCTATAAGAAAAAGGGATAATAGTATGATTTTTGTTTATTTTTGCGTGGCACTAACTAGTATTATTGTCCTGCATGAGTTTATTCATTGGATAACAGCACGGTTGTTAGGCTATAAAACAATAATAAGATGGAGAATAGCTAGTATAGCTATCGTTTACGAGAATAGAAAAAACGATTTTCATCATCTTATTATTGCTTGCTCGGCTCCGCTCATTCTTTTTTTAATAGGGATAATTGCACCAGCTGATAATACATTACAGTTTATCGTGAAATTTTTTTGTCTTATGAATATTATCAATTTCTTTCCGATAACCAATGACGGAGAAGTTATACTATTGTCGTTGATAAATATAATAAAGAAAGGGGACCCTCTATTGTTAAGGAAGTATTTACTGATTGTTTTGGGCATACCAGCTATTACTCTTGGAGTCATATGGCTATTTGTAGTTCGAAATTCTACACCTGTTGTAGACTATAATGAAAATGCTATTGAATTTATTCACCAATCCTCAAATACTGTTATTTCTAAAATACAGCAGAAAGAAGCAGGAATTTATTATTTTGGATTTGCATCATGTCCTTGGTGCCAAGAGTTACTGCCTTTGCTAATAGAAGAGTTGAATGCAGAAGATGTACAGGCTTATTTAATCAATACAAAATCTTCTGAGTTTACAGAGCAAAATCGACAGGAGCTAACGGATATTTATTTAACCTATCTAAAAGGTGATCGGTTATATGTACCATTTCTAGTATCTATAAATAGTAAGGGGGACGTGAGAACGCATATGGGAACAGTGTCTGGTCATAATGCAAAGACTAAAGCCTTGTCAGAAGAGCAAAAGGAGGAGCTTAGAAAGTTACTTGTTGATTTTATAAATCATTCACAAACCTAGTGTGGTATTCAAATGAAAAAGGGTGTCTTTCGTGGTATAATAGGGAGTAACTTTTTCAGGAGGAATCAAGATGAAACGGATTGCGGTTGATGCAATGGGTGGAGATCATGCTCCGCAGGCTATTGTAGAAGGAGTAAATCAAGCCATTGCTGCTTTTTCAGATATTGACATTCAATTGTATGGTGATGAGGCGAAAATTAAGCCTCTCTTAAAGAGTATGGATCGAGTATCGATTATTCATACAGAAGAAAAAATTGAATCAAATGATGAGCCGGTCAAGGCCATTCGCCGGAAGAAAAATGCTTCCATGGTGCTTGCGACAAAGGCTGTGAAGACAGGGGAAGCCGATGCGGTTATTTCTGCTGGAAACACGGGTGCCCTCCTTGCTGCGGGTGTATTTGTGGTTGGTCGTTTGAAACAGATTGACCGCCCTGGTCTATTGTCAACCTTACCAACAATGGATGGAAAAGGCTTTGATATGATGGATTTGGGAGCAAATGCAGAAAATACAGCTCATCATTTACATCAGTATGCGATTTTAGGGTCTTTCTATGCTCAATATGTACGAGGAATCGCTCGTCCACGGGTGGCCTTACTAAACAATGGGACGGAAGAATCAAAAGGGACTCCTGTTCATAAAGAAGCTTATGACTTGCTATCACAGGATGAAAGTATTCATTTTATCGGTAATGTTGAGGCGCGTGAATTGCTAAATGGTGTTGCAGATGTGGTTGTTACCGATGGTTTCACGGGAAACGCTGTCCTAAAAACGATTGAAGGAACGGCAAAAAGCATTCTCAGTCAATTAAACTCAGCGATCAAAAATGGTGGCTTACTTGCTAAGATAGGTGGCTTGCTCTTGAAGCCAACGTTGAAATCAGCCTTAGGGGCTTTGGACTATAAAAAAGCTGGTGGAGCGGTACTGCTAGGCTTGAAAGCTCCTGTTATTAAAGCCCATGGTTCAAGTGATGCGGCAGTAATTTACTATACGATTCGTCAAACGAGAACGATGTTAGAGGCTGGAATTGTCCAAAAATCAGTAGAGCGTTTTTCACATGAGGAGGAGACGAGTGACTAAAGAAGAAATTTATCAGAGAATGGAAGAAATTCTGATAGAAGAAAAAGGTGAAGGCCTTGAGCTTCGTCCTGATTTAATGGTTACTGAGGAGTTAGCAGAAGATTCTGTTGAAGTTATGGAGCTTGTGTTGACCTTGGAAGATGAGTTTCAGATTACTATTCCAGATGAAGCCATTGAAGGATTTGAGACGCTGGCAGATATTGTTGATTATATTGAACAGCGAGTGGATTAATAAGCATAGTGAATTGAATAAAGGTTAGGACATCATTTAGTCGCTTTGCTTCAACAGTCCGGTGGACTGTTGAAGGTTGGAAATAGGGATTATGGAGTAATCCTCAATTAATGCCAGTTCTATCTGCAGCCCTTCTCCTTGTCCTATTCCTTTCTCAGTCTACTATATATTTATTTACAAAAACAAATAAAACGTTCGCCTTTTGGCGTTCTTTTTTTTGTTTTTTTATAGGATTCAACCGATATTTTCTTGAATTAACGAATGTTGTATGCTAGAATATAGCAAAATACAAAAAATATAAAAGTAAAGGCGAACAATAATATGAAACAATCATTGTTATATTCGGGAAAAGCTAAGGATCTGTATGCAACAGAGAATGATGAGGTGATTGTTGCAGTGTATAAGGACCAGGCGACGGCCTTAAATGGGTTAAAAAAGGAACAAGTGCTTGGTAAGGGGCAATTGAATAATCAGATTTCGTCTTTGATTTTTGAAAAATTAAATCGAGCAGGAATTGCCACTCACTTTTTAGAAAAACTATCAGATACGGAGCAACTGAATAAAAAAGTGGCGATTATCCCGCTAGAAGTAGTATTGCGAAATTATACAGCGGGCTCATTTTCAAAGCGCTTTGGTGTGACAGAAGGGCTCAAGTTGGTAGAGCCAATTGTAGAATTTTATTACAAGAAAGATGAGCTAGATGACCCTTTTATCAATGATGAACATGTAGCTTTTCTGGATATTGCTTCAACCGAAGAACTTGCTTATATCAAGGCAGAAACGAGGAAAATCAATCAATTATTGATAGAGTGGTTTGCAGCTATTGGCTTGACCTTGATTGATTTCAAGCTGGAATTTGGGAAGGATCGGAATGGCAAGATTATTTTAGCAGATGAATTTTCTCCAGATAATTGTAGGCTCTGGGATGCCGAAGGACACCATATGGATAAGGATGTTTTTCGCCGTGGGCTAGGAAATATGACGGATGTGTATCAAATTGTATGGGAAAAATTACAGGAGTTGGACTAAGATGGAGAAACGAATTTTTGTCGAAAAAAAAGCTGGTTTTCAAATCAAGGCAGAGAGTTTATTGAGGGAATTGCAGGAGCGTTTAAGGGTTGACTCATTGACGAATGTACGCTTGGTGCAGGTCTATGATGTCTTTGGTCTGAGTGAAGATTTGATGACGTTAGCTGAGGAGCGTGTTTTTTCAGAAAAAGTAACAGATATTGTATTGTCAGAGCAAGAAGTGGCAGAAAGTCTTGCTGCTAGTCGTTTCTTTGCGATTGAAGCTCTTCCTGGTCAATTTGATCAGCGTGCAGCGAGCAGTCAGGAAGCCCTGTTTCTTTTAGGCGCAGGTAGTGATGTACTAGTAAAAACTGCTCAGCTCTATCTTTTAAATGCTGATACGAGCGATGAGGATGTAGCAGCGATTCAGGCTTATTTGCTCAATCCTGTCGATTCTCGTTTTAAGGATGTTACGAAAGAGTTGGAAGATCCTAATTTCTCCAGTTCGAATACGGTTATTCCAGTGCTTGATTTTTTCAAGGATTACACAGAGGCTGATTTTGCTCAGTATAAACAAGATCAAGGACTTGCTATGGAAGTAGCTGATTTGCTCTTTATTCAAGATTATTTTGCTTCGATTGGGCGTTGTCCGACGGAAACAGAGTTGAAGGTTTTGGATACCTATTGGTCAGATCATTGTCGTCACACAACCTTTGAGACAGAATTGCGTCAGATTGATTTTTCAGCATCACAATTTCAAGATCAATTACAGGCGACCTATGAGAAATATCTTGCTATGAGAACAGAATTAGGTCGTGACAATAAACCACAAACCTTGATGGATATGGCAACGATTTTTGGACGGTATGAACGAGCAAATGGCCGTTTGGATGACCTTGAAGTATCCGATGAAATCAATGCCTGCTCAGTAGAGATTGACGTAGATGTGAATGGGGTAAAAGAGCCATGGCTACTCATGTTTAAAAATGAAACCCATAATCATCCGACAGAAATTGAGCCTTTTGGTGGTGCTGCAACCTGTATTGGCGGAGCTATTCGCGATCCGCTCTCAGGTCGTTCCTATGTCTATCAAGCCATGCGAATTTCAGGGGCGGGTGACATTACCCAACCCTTGTCTCAGACTCGCTCAGGAAAATTACCGCAGCAGGTTATTTCAAAAACAGCAGCCCATGGTTATTCTTCTTATGGAAACCAAATTGGTCTCGCAACGACTTATGTTCGGGAATATTTTCATCCAGGTTTTGTCGCAAAGCGGATGGAGTTAGGTGCTGTTGTTGGTGCTGCTCCTTGTGAAAATGTGATTCGTGAAAAACCAGTAGCAGGGGACGTCATCATTCTTCTTGGAGGGAAAACTGGTCGAGATGGGATTGGTGGAGCGACAGGATCGTCAAAAGTTCAGACGGCTACATCTGTTGAAACAGCCGGTGCAGAGGTTCAAAAAGGAAATGCCATTGAAGAGCGGAAAATTCAACGACTTTTTCGAGAGAAAGAAGTGACCCGTCTGATTAAAAAATCCAATGACTTTGGAGCAGGCGGAGTCTGCGTTGCAATTGGGGAGTTGGCAGACGGTTTAGAGATTGATTTGGATAAGATCCCACTCAAATACCAGGGATTGAATGGGACAGAAATTGCTATTTCAGAAAGTCAAGAGCGTATGGCAGTCGTTGTTGCGCCAGAAAATGTGCAGACTTTCATCACCTTTGCAGCCAAAGAAAATATCCTAGCTGTCCCTGTAGCAACTGTGACAGAAACTGCAAATCTTGTCATGACTTGGAAAGGGCAGAAGATTGTCGATATTGAACGTTCTTTCCTGGATAGTAACGGTGTGCGAGTAGTTGTGGATGCGAAGGTTACAGATAGTCCATGTGTTTTGCCAGAGCAACGCGTAACCTCCATCCATACATTGAAAGAGGATGTGCAGTTTGTATTATCTGATTCAAATCATGCTAGTCAAAAGGGCTTACAAACCATTTTTGATAGTTCCGTAGGTCGTTCAACGGTCAATCATCCTCTTGGTGGTCGCTATCAAATCACACCGTCGGAAAGTTCCGTTCAGAAGTTGCCAGTTGCGCATGGTGTGACAGAAACCGTTTCTGTGATGGCACAAGGTTACAATCCCTTGATTGCAGAATGGTCTCCCTACCACGGAGCAGCTTATGCGGTCATTGAAGCAACCAGTCGCTTGGTGGCAACAGGAAGTGATTGGGAAAAAGCCCGTTTCTCTTATCAAGAATACTTTGAGAGAATGGACAAGCAGGCAGAACGTTTTGGAAAACCAGTCGCTGCGCTTCTTGGCTCTATTGAAGCTCAGATTCAACTAGGCCTCCCATCAATTGGGGGAAAAGATTCGATGTCTGGAACGTTTGAAGAATTAACTGTTCCTCCGACCTTAGTAGCCTTCGGAGTGACGACTTCAACTGTTGGACGGATTTTATCGCCAGAATTTAAGGCTACTGGAGAATACATCTATTACATTCCAGGGACTGCTATTTCTGCAGAAATTGATTTTGAGACTATAAAAGAAAATTTCAAAACCTTCACTCACATTCAAGCAAAACACAAGATAACAGCTGCAGCTGCTGTGAAATACGGTGGTGTAGCAGAAACCCTTGCACTTATGACCTTTGGCAACCATATCGGAGCAAGCGTTGACCTTCCTCAGCTTGAAAGCAGCTTACAGGGGCAATTGGGTGGCTTTGTCTTTGCTAGCCCAGATGAGATTGAGGGAGTTTTGAAAATCGGACAGACAAGGAGTGAAGCAAGCCTCGTCATCAATGGTGTTGATTTACCGATTACTGATTTGTTAGCAAGTTTTGAGAGGACTTTCGAGGATATTTATCCGACTGTATTTGAGCAGGACAGCCTTATGGCAGAAGTAGCACCAGTTGTGACCGATTTTGTGCGTGAAAATAAAGAAACAATCAGCCAACCCTTGGTGTATATTCCCGTTTTTCCGGGAACAAACTCAGAGTATGATTCGGCTAAGGCCTTTGAACAAGTTGGTGCCAAGGTGCGCTTAGAACCATTTGTAACGCTGGATGAAGCAGCACTGGCTCAGTCTGTTGAGAGAATGGTTCAATCCATTAGCCAAGCCCACATTCTCTTTTTTGCAGGTGGATTTTCAGCGGCAGATGAGCCAGACGGATCTGCAAAATTTATTGTGAATATTTTGCTCAATGAAAAAATAAGGGCTGCGATTGACGCATTTATGGCGCGTGGTGGTCTGATTATCGGTATTTGTAATGGATTCCAAGCTCTTGTCAAATCAGGTCTTCTTCCTTATGGTAATTTTGAAGAGGCAGGCGAGACGAGCCCAACTCTCTTTTATAATGATGCCAATCAGCACGTAGCGAAAATGGTGGAAACGCGTATTGCAAATACTAATTCACCGTGGTTAGCTGGTGTGGAAGTAGGTGCTATTCATGCCATTCCAGTATCACATGGAGAGGGGAAATTCGTTGTGACAGAAGCAGAATTTAGAGAACTTCGTAATCAAGGGCAGATATTCAGCCAGTATGTAGATTTTGAAGGGCAGCCAAGTATGGATAGTCGTTACAATCCAAATGGCTCCTTCTATGCGATTGAAGGGATTACCAGCAAGAACGGACAAATCATCGGGAAAATGGGACATTCTGAACGTTATGAAACTGGTTTGTTCCAAAATATTCCGGGAGAAAAAGACCAGAAGCTGTTTGAAAGTGCTGTACGGTATTTCACAAAGAAATAAGAGGATGATATGACATACGAAGTAAAATCGCTCAATGAGGAATGTGGCTTGTTTGGTATTTGGGGTCATCCACAGGCTAGCCAAGTGACCTATTTTGGACTGCATAGTTTGCAACACCGTGGTCAGGAAGGAGCGGGTATCTTGGCTAATCAAGCAGGAACCTTGCGCCGTCATCGTGGCTTAGGCCTGGTCTCTGAAGTCTTTAAGCATCAAGAAGATTTGGAAGCCTTGACAGGTCAAGCAGCTATTGGTCATGTCCGTTATGCAACAGCAGGCGGTGCGTCAATCAATAATGTTCAACCCTTTCTATTTGACTTTTTTGATATGCAATTAGGCTTAGCTCATAATGGGAATTTGACCAACACCCAAAGTTTAAAGAGAGAATTAGAAGCGCAAGGAGCTATCTTTGCTAGTTCTTCTGATACAGAAATTCTCATGCACCTCATTCGTCGAAGTCAAAAAGAAACGCTCCTTGCTAAAATCAAGGAGGCTCTCAATCAAGTTAAGGGTGGATTTGCCTATTTGATTATGGCGGAAGATAAGCTGATTGCAGCGCTTGATCCAAATGGTTTTCGTCCTCTTTCGATTGGTCGGATGAAAAATGGAGCTTGGGTTGTTTCAAGTGAAACTTGCGCTTTTGAAGTTGTTGGTGCAGATTGGATTGAAGATGTAAAACCAGGGGAGTTGGTCATCATAGATGATCAAGGAATTCAACATGATCGCTACACAGACGATACCCAGCTCTCTATCTGTTCCATGGAATATGTCTATTTCGCACGACCAGATAGTGTGATCAATGGGGTCAATGTTCATGCGGCACGAAAGAAAATGGGACGCCGTTTGGCACAAGAAGCAAAAATTGAAGCAGATATTGTGGTCGGTGTGCCAAATTCTTCTTTGTCTGCAGCGAGTGGTTATGCGGAAGAATCAGGCTTGCCTTACGAAATGGGCTTGATCAAGAACCAATATACTCAGCGGACCTTTATTCAACCAACCCAGGAATTACGGGAGCAAGGGGTCCGGATGAAATTATCTGCCGTATCGAGCATTGTCAGAAATAAGCGCGTGGTCATGGTCGATGATTCGATTGTTCGTGGAACAACTAGTCGGCGAATTGTCCAATTATTGCGAGATGCAGGAGCAGCAGAGGTCCACGTAGCGATTGCAAGCCCTCCTCTCAAGTACCCTTGTTTTTTCGGAATTGATATTCAAAATCGGAGCGAATTGATTGCGGCCAATCATAGCAATGAGGAGATTTGCGAGATTATTGGAGCAGATAGTTTGACCTTTCTGTCTTTAGAGGGCTTGATTGAGGGAGTAGGAATGGAAACAGATGCTCCAAATGGTGGTCTCTGTGTTGCTTATTTTGATGGGAAGTACCCGATTCCGCTGTATGATTACGAGGAGCGGTATTTGGAAAGTCTGGCAGAAAAAACGAGTTTCTACTAAATGTTAGTCGTTTAATTGCTGTATTTAGTGATAAAAAGGAGAAAAGGATGTCAAAAAATTCATACGCAGCATCAGGTGTGGATGTGGAAGCTGGATATGAAGTAGTTGAGCGCATCAAAAAGCATGTTAAAAAGACAGAGCGTTTAGGCGTTATGGGGGCTCTCGGGGGCTTTGGAGGCATGTTTGATTTGAGTAAACTCTCGGTCAAAGAACCTGTCTTGATTTCTGGAACAGACGGAGTTGGGACTAAGCTGATTCTGGCTATTCAGTACGATAAACACGATACCATTGGTCAGGATTGTGTAGCCATGTGTGTCAATGATATTGTCGCAGCAGGAGCAGAACCGCTTTATTTCTTAGATTATATTGCGACTGGGAAAAACATCCCTGAAAAACTTGAGCAGGTCGTCAAGGGAGTTGCAGATGGTTGTTGTCTAGCAGGTGCTGCTCTTATCGGTGGAGAAACGGCTGAAATGCCTGGAATGTATGGTGAAGATGATTATGATTTAGCCGGTTTTGCCGTTGGCATTGCAGAAAAATCCCAAATCATTGACGGTTCTAAGGTCGTGGCAGGCGATGTTCTGTTAGGTCTTGCTTCCAGTGGTATTCATTCAAACGGTTACTCTCTTGTTCGCCGTGTTTTCGCAGATTATACAGGCGAGGAATGCTTGCCTGAATTAGAAGGGAAACCTCTCAAGGAAGTCTTGCTGGAACCAACACGAATCTACGTTCAGACACTTCTTCCTCTAATTAAGGAAGGTTTAGTGCATGGGATTGCTCATATTACAGGCGGTGGTTTTATCGAAAATATTCCGCGGATGTTTGGCGAAGAGCTAGCAGCTGTGATTGATGAGAGTAAGGTGCCGGTCTTACCGATTTTCAAGGCCTTGGAGAAATACGGTAAGATTCCTCATGCGGAAATGTTTGAAATCTTCAACATGGGCTTAGGAATGGTTCTTGCGGTAGCAGCAGAAGATGTGGAGCGTATCAAGGAACTTGTGGATGAGGAAGTCTATGAAATTGGCCGTATCATTGAAAAAACAAATCAAAGTGTGGTCATCCAATGAAGAAAATAGCTGTGTTTGCTTCAGGGAATGGGTCTAATTTTCAAGTGATTGCGGAGCGATTTCCTCTTGAATTTGTCTTTTCAGATCACCGAGATGCCTATGTACTCGAGCGAGCCAAGAATCTTGGTGTGACAGCTTATGCCTTTGAACTCAAGGAATTTGAGAATAAAGCAGCTTATGAACATGCGATTGTGGAGCTATTAGACCAGCACCAAGTAGACTTGGTTGTCCTAGCAGGATATATGAAAATTGTGGCAGAAACCTTGCTATCTCGCTATGAGGGGCGGATAATCAACATTCATCCAGCTTATCTGCCAGAATTTCCAGGAGCTCACGGCATTGAAGAAGCCTGGAATGCAGGTGTTGCTCAATCTGGCGTGACTGTTCATTGGGTGGATTCAGGTGTTGATAGCGGTCAGATTATCAGACAAGAGCGGGTGCCGATTTTTGCAGATGATACCCTTGAGAGTTTTGAAGAGCGCATTCATGCGATGGAATACCAACTCTATCCAGAGGTGATTCGGAAGTTACTATCTTAATTTGTAAGTCCAGTATGGTAGAATGGTTGTATGTCATGATGGATTACAAAAGGAAAGGAGTAACTAAAATGGTCACACTGAGATTAGTTGATGAGGAAAATTTTGCTCAGGTCATTGATTTGAGCCTGGCAGAGGAGGATAGGTCATTTGTGGCTTCTAACCTTCGCTCATTAGCAGATTGTTGGCTTTATCGGGAGAATGGTGATGTCTTTCCATATGCTATTTACGCTGATCATCAAGTCGTCGGCTTTGCCTTGATTGATGTAGATGAGGAAGAAGCCTGTTATATGATTTGGCGCCTGATGATTGATAACAGTCAGCAGGGAAAAGGATATGGGAAAGCGGCCATCTTAGCCTTAATGGAACAAGCTAAGGCGATTGGAAAATACAACACCATTCGGGCTGATTTTGTTAAGGGAAATCAGAAAATGGAACGATTGTTGCACTCGCTGGGTTTTGCGAAATTTGGCCAAGATGAGCGAGAAATCTTTACCAGACGAACTCTTGAAGTTGAAAAATAAATATGGAACAGTATCAAATAGCAAAAAGAACGAATCATTGATAACAAAGAAAAATAAGGAGAAATCATGACAAAAAAAGCCTTGATTAGTGTATCGGATAAGACAGGCATTGTAGCATTTGCACAGGAATTAGTCCAATTGGGCTGGGACATTATCTCAACTGGCGGAACCAAGTCAACCTTAGATGCGGCAGGTGTAGCAACGATTGCAATCGATGAGGTGACAGGATTTCCAGAGATGATGGATGGGCGGGTGAAAACCCTCCACCCTAAGATTCATGGGGGACTTTTAGCGAGACGAGATGTAAATAGTCACCTAGAAGCGGCAAAATCACAGGGGATTGACTTGATTGACCTAGTAGTGGTCAATCTGTATCCCTTCAAAGAAACGGTTATAAAGCCTGATGTCACCTATGCGGAAGCGGTAGAAAATATTGATATTGGTGGACCTTCTATGCTTCGCTCAGCTGCCAAAAACCATGCCAGCGTAACTGTGGTCGTTGATCCAGCAGATTATCACGGGGTACTGGAGGAATTGCAAGCAACAGGTGAGACCAGTCTTGCCATCCGCAAACGCTTAGCAGCTAAGGTTTTCCGCCATACCGCAGCCTATGATTCTCTGATTGCAGACTACTTTACTAATCAAGTCGGAGAAGAAAAGCCAGAAAAGCTTACTCTGACCTACGAACTTAAACAACCGATGCGCTACGGTGAAAATCCGCAACAGGATGCGGACTTCTATCAAACAGCCCTGCCTCTTGCTTACTCGATTGCAGCTAGCAAGCAACTGAACGGCAAAGAGCTGTCCTTTAATAATATTCGAGATGCCGATGCAGCCATTCGTATTATCCGTGATTTTCAGGATCGCCCAACCGTTGTAGCCCTCAAACACATGAATCCATGTGGTATTGGGCAGGCAGATGATCTTGAAACAGCTTGGGATTATGCGTATGCGTCAGATCCTGTGTCGATTTTTGGTGGCATTGTCGTCTTGAACCGTGAGGTAGATGCGACAACTGCTGAAAAAATGCACCCGATTTTCCTTGAAATCATCATCGCACCAAGTTATACCCCAGAAGCCTTGGAGATTTTGACCCATAAAAAGAAAAATCTTCGAATTCTGGAGCTTGATTTTAGCCAGCACCTAGCCAGTACAGCTGAAAAAGAAGTGACTGGTGTGCTGGGGGGCCTCCTTATCCAAGATCAAGATGTTGTAGCAGAAAGCCCAAGCGACTGGACGGTTGTCACCAAGCGTCAGCCGAGTTCTGAAGAGCAAACAGCCCTTGAATTTGCTTGGAAGTCCATCAAATAT
Source organism: Streptococcus marmotae (assembly GCF_001623565.1). Taxonomy (NCBI): domain Bacteria; kingdom Bacillati; phylum Bacillota; class Bacilli; order Lactobacillales; family Streptococcaceae; genus Streptococcus; species Streptococcus marmotae. Next base: position 827,834 of record NZ_CP015196.1, read on the forward strand.
GTCAAGTCAAACGGCATTATCATCACAAATGACCATATGGTGCTAGGCGTTGGCCCTGGGCAAACCAATCGTGTGGCTTCCGTTAAAATTGCCATTGAACAAGCAAAAGACCGCCTAGAGGGAGCCGTTCTTGCTAGTGACGCTTTCTTCCCATTTGCAGATAATATCGAAGAAATCGCAGCAGCTGGTATCAAGGCTATTATCCAACCCGGGGGTTCCGTCCGTGACCAAGAATCCATTGCAGCAGCAGATAAACATGGCCTCACCATGATTTTCACCGATGTCCGACATTTTAGGCACTGAGTTTCGTTTAAGCCCTCTTTAAGGTTCGAGACGTATACTATAAATATCCTAAATTTTCTTTTTCATTAATCTCCAAAAAATCCCGAGCGTTGCTACGCTTGGGATTTTGCTGTTTATTGTGGATAGATATAGGATGCAATTCCCCCTGCGACAGGATTAAACCAACCGCGGAAATCACCCACATATTGATGCCCATTAAAGTTTGATTCTTTAAGGCGGATACGGGTTGGACTTTCTACAGCAGTAACGACACCGACATGTCCAAATTGACCATCTGTCCAAACAGCAACAGCTCCGACACGAGGAGTTGTACCGACTTCAAATCCCTGAGCTCTGGCATTGCTTGCCCAATATTTTGCATGGCCAAGGTAGTTAGGAATCCATGGTGCAAGCTCTTTTGCTCCCCATGTACATTGGCCGACAGGGTAGGTATTTGGCTCTGTTCGGATGATAGGCTTAGGTGCAGGGAGCTGAGAGGTAGTTACTTGGAAGGTAGATGGAATCAATCCTTTTCCATTTTGATAGACATGGAGATGGTATTTTCCTGTACCCTTGTGGAAATGGAGTGGAATATCTCCAGTATAGGTCTTATCTCCAGCTTTAGTAGCTGCATACCAGCGAAGATCATCTTGCCCGTTTTCATCTGACCAAACGGCATAGCTAACATTTCCGCCACCATAAATATTGTCGAGTGTGACCCGGAAATTTCCTTGAGAGCTAAATGTTGTGGTAACTTTTACAGCGGCGCGGGCATTGGTCAAATCGACTTTCTCAGTGGCATACCCCAATCGACTTCCGTCGCCATAGGTAATATAGACATGATTGTGGTAGAATCCATTGATACTCTGATGCTCAGAGAAGTTAACATTGGTCGTATAAACTCCATCTTGATAAGAGGCAACACGCCATTTGAGGTTGCTTTGATTGTCGGTAGACCAGGTTGCGACATCCACTTTTTTGATGGATTTTCCTCCAACTTGTGGTGTGACCTGCACTTGGTAGGTGCCGTTTGCTGGGTTTAGGGCCGTAATGGCGAGCTTAGGATCTGGATTAACAGGAAGTTGCTCTTTTTCAATAGAAATTTGAGTATGTGTCAGGATTTTTAAGGAAGAGCTTGCCTCCTTACCATAGACATGGATAGCATAATTTCCAGTGTCTAGTTTATGACGTTTTAAATCAACTTGTAAGCCATACGTTCCATCAGCGTTACGAGTAGCATTGTACCAAATAATATCATCCTGACCATTATTGATAGACCAAACCGGAATTTTTACTTCGGTTACGGTATTTGGGACATGTTCGACCTGTATATCGATAAATCCTGGTTTAGAAACACTTGCTGAAACAGCTGGTGGAGTTGTTTGAGGAGTCTCTTTGGGTTTATCTGGTTTCTCTTCGGATGGATTTTGCTCAGATTGTTTTTCTTTATCTAGTGAATTGCCTTGATTTTCAGGTAGAAAGTGAGGTCTGTCAAGTACAAATTTACTTTCTTCCAAAAATGTTAGACGATTGTTCACCATAATATAGGAATGAATAAGGTAGGTACCGTAATTTTTCGGATTTTTGAGCGAAATAGTTGTGATGCTTTCTCCAGCGGTATGCCATTGTAAATCATCCTGGCCATTTGCTTCAGACCAGATAGCATACATGATCACGCTGCCGCGTTGACTATCTGTTCGATTGTAAAAAACCGATACTTCCTGCCCATCGACCTGTGTAGATAGAGGTTGCTGGACGATAGTCGGATCAATTGCTGGAGAAGGTGTCTCTTGGTTAGGTTGACTTGGTTGACTCGGCTGAGTCGGCTGAGTCTCTTGGCTTGACGTTGATGGTGTCACGGGTGTAGAACTAGCTTGATTGTTCTGATTGGCATTGTACCAACGTCCATAGGATGAATAGGCATGTACTTTTGGTGCATAGGTTAGGCTCGCAAGAAGCATAGCAGACGATAGAAATACTGTTGAATATTTTTTCATTTAAACCCTCCTGTCTTAACTGTTCGGAAAAAGTTAGAAAAATAGAAATCCTTATAAAAAATATTGACAAAATATATCGGGGGGGGGTAAAATTAGGATAGTAAATAAAGGAGTTTTGTTATATGAAAAAACAAAGATTTAGCTTGAGAAAGCTAGCAGTAGGTGTTGTGTCGATTGGTCTAGGAACAGCAATGGTTCCCGCAGTTCCACAACTTAGAACGCTTGAGATTGTCAAAGCAGATACCGAGTCAACGAATGATGAGGCAGCTCGTCAAGCAGCCATAAAAGAGGTAGAAGCGAAGCGTGATGAAGTTGTAGCAGCGCTTTTAAAGTTGAAAAATAATGATTTGAGGGAAGAACAGGTTAAGAAAATTCTCTCTTCTGAAAATTATTATTTAGGTAATTTAGGAGATGAAACACTCGAGAGAAAAGACGAACTTCTAACATTATTAGCGTCAATTCAATTCAAATATGAGTTAATTGATGAAGTCTTGACCAAGTGGAATGCGTTTTATGCTAGTAAAGGCATTGAGCATAAACTAGGATTTTCGGATTTGGGAAGGTTGAAAGAAGTTGATTTGTCACCTAATTCTAAGGTACGATATAGTTACCCAGTGGTAAATAGAGTTATAGAGCCAACATATTCATTGAGTAGTTCGTTTCATAATTTAATTTTTATAAATTCAGATCGTAATGAAAATAATATGATTCGAGATCAGCGGTCAGCCTTTAATGATTTACGTAATTTGGAGAAAAATTATGACGATTTAAAAGAAGCAAGAAAAAATATAATGAGGTAGTGACCTATTTTAATGCACAGCCAGAAGAAACTCGCAAGGAACAGTTTAATGATTTTGCTGATGAGGGCTTCAGATCTATTTGGACTGATGTTCATAGTTCGGGTAGATATCTAAACCGTGAAAATGTACTGAAACATCTAACACTACTAGAAAACCGCATTAAAGGCAAAATAGCAGACGAAAAAGCGATTGCTCAGGCGGTGAAAGAAGTCAATGATAAGAAAGCGACTATTGCCGTAGCCATTCAAAAATTAGAGAATATTCAAATTGAAGGTGGTATTTCTAACTTATATGTAAATGAAAATGGTTATACTTCTTATGATGACTTTACGATTGAGGAGTTATCTCAAGCATTTCCAACTTTTGAAGAGTTAGAGGCTACCAAGCAGAAAAAGTTTCAACAATGGGAACATTTGTTGGAGCAAATGACGGTCATCAACGATATTTTAATCCAAGCGAATCAATTTGAAGAGAAACAAGGTGGGAAAAAACATTGGTATACTATGTATCTTATAGCTGGACCTGCTGGATCTAATCCTATAACAGAGTCAGCATCTACATCACGACCAAGTAGTGAGGAGTTTCTTGCAAGTAAGGAAGAAGTGAGCTCTGTGGATTTACCGTATAAATTTTATGATGCTTTAGATGAGATTAGGTATACAGGAGATAGTCATGTGATAGAGGAGAAGAGGAATGTCGCCTTATCTCTACTATCGCTTGCTGAGAAGAAGTATGATGCGATGACAGAAGCTGTTTCTGCCTATAATCAGATAATCGATAAAATCAATGCTTTACCGCAGGAAAAACGCCGCCAAACATGGGTGGATTTGATTTACCAAAAAGAACCATATCTGTATGTGTTAGACGAGTTACGGTTTGGAGATGGGGAGACAGAGGAAAGCATAGAGAATCGTAAAGAGAATTTGTTAGCTATTTTTAAAAAATTCGACCAAGAAACATTTGCCTCTACTGCTCCATCAACAGAATCTAGCACGTCATCCTCTGAAAATGCTACAAATCCGTCTTCAGATAGTACTGTATCGTCAAGTGATGCTGCTTCAGATAAGGAACCAACAACGACAAGTTCCAGTTCTGCTACTGCTGAGAGCATTCCAAGTGCGACAGGAAGTACTTCCTCATCAAGTGAGGAAACGGAGTCATCCAATACGACAAAACCTTCGGATTTGGAAAACAAGGAGGAAGGTACTGAAGTAGAGAATTCGCCAAGCACTCCACCTTCTGCCGACACTGTAACTAAACCGAGTTTATCTGAACCAAGCACTACTACTTCGGAATCACACTATTCTTCAGCAGAAACTATTCATTCTGACACAGTCACTGGTTCATCAGCATTGGAAAAGAGCGAGCCAAGCTCTGCCTTGCCATCTTCAAATACAGTAGTGACTAGTAGCTCAATCATGTCGTCTGCAACGATGACGAGTGCCTCAGGTTTTGGAACGAATAGGACCAGTACGACCAGTACGGGGCAAGGTTATGATGCGCAAGTGATTGCTAAAGCCCCCTCTGGCACGGGTACTATCGCTGTGGAAAGTGTGAGTGATGGCGGAATCTCTACGTTACCTAGCAGAAAGGATTCTAGTTTAACAGTAAAACCAAGACAATTGCCCAAAACAGGAACGAATCGGAGTATTTTGAGCCTTGTTTCCTTCTTGCCGATGTTAGTTGGAGCTGTCCTCTTTAAAAAGAAAGCATAATTCAGGAAGGCTGGAGTGGGACTCAATCGTGATTTCGAAGAAATCGATTTTGTCAATTTTGCTTCCTCATTTCTAGGCTCAAGTATGAATAGTCCACTGGACTGTCCTCGCTCTCTAGTTTCTAAGCTCGGGTATTGACAGTCACTCCCCTGACTGTCAATATCCGCAAGGTTGACGCGGTTTATAGAATGTTGATTTATCAACGTTTTACAAACCCGACAACTACTGTGTCAAACTGTTCAATCTACAAAAATAATGAGGTCAGAGACTTTTGCTCTGACCTCGTTTTTCATTCTATTTGTCGATTGTTCGGAAATGAATTGAAAAACAGCTTATTTTATATAATTTATAGATAAAAACGAATGATTTTGTTACAATATCCTTATAAAATACGTTTTTAGAGGTGTGTAGATGAAGTTGTTGCTTGTTGGTTCAGGTGGTCGTGAACATGCGATTGCAAAGAAATTAGTAGCATCAAAAGGTGTTGATAGGGTGTTTGTTGCACCAGGAAATGACGGAATGATTGCAGACAGAATTGAGTTGGTCGATATTGCTATTTCCGAACATTCAAAATTGATTGCATTTGCCCAAAAAGAAGCTATTAGCTGGACTTTTGTAGGACCAGATGATGCTTTGGCAGCAGGTATCGTGGATGCCTTTGAGGCAGCTGGTTTAGTCGCTTTTGGACCGAGAAAAAATGCAGCAGAATTAGAGTGGTCTAAGGATTTTGCCAAATCCATTATGAAAAAATACAGGGTACCAACAGCACGCTATGAGACCTTTTCTGATTTTGAAGCAGCCAAGGCTTACATCGAAGAACAAGGGGCACCAATCGTGGTCAAGGCAGACGGCCTAGCCCTTGGTAAAGGTGTGGTCGTTGCTGAAACGGTTGAAGAAGCAGTCGTAGCGGCGCAGGATATGTTGCTAGATCATAAGTTTGGCCATAGTGGTGCGCGTGTAGTTATTGAAGAATATTTGAGCGGCGAAGAATTTTCTCTTTTTGCTTTTGTCAATGGAGAGGATTTCTATCTGATGCCGACAGCACAGGATCACAAACGGGCTTTTGATGGCGATAAAGGACCAAATACAGGGGGTATGGGGGCTTACGCTCCGGTTCCTCATCTGCCAGCTAGTGTGATTGAGCAGTCCGTAGCGGAGATTATTCGACCTGTTTTAAAAGGGATGATAGCTGAAGGACGTCCCTATCTCGGTGTGCTTTATGCTGGCTTGATTGTGACCGATGAAGGTCCGAAGGTAATTGAGTTTAATGCTCGCTTTGGTGATCCTGAAACGCAGGTCATTCTACCCCAGTTGACATCTGATTTTGCGGAAAATATTACAGACTTATTAGCAGGAAGAGTCCCTAAGTTTACTTGGCTTGAAGAGGGGGTAACTCTTGGTGTGGTAGTGGCAAGTGAGGGCTATCCTCTTGCCTATGAAAAAGGGGTGGCTTTACCAGAAAAGACTAGCGGAGACATCGAAACTTATTATGCAGGTGCTACCTTCAATGAGAACCAAGAACTAGTCTCAAATGGTGGTCGTGTCTATATGCTTGTCACAACGCAAGACACCGTGTCACAAGCTCAAAAGACTATTTATCAGCAGTTGGAAGAGCAAGACACGACAGGACTGTTTTATCGAACAGATATTGGCAATAAGGCAAATCAATAGGAGAAAAATATGGAACACATACAGATATCCCTTATCATGGGATCTATTTCAGATTGGGAAACTATGAAAAAAGCAGCACAGGTATTGGATGAATTTGGGGTTTCTTATGAAAAAAAGGTTGTTTCTGCCCATAGAACGCCCGATTTGATGTTTGATCATGCCGAAAAAGCTCGTGAACGAGGCATTAAGGTAATCATTGCAGGTGCAGGTGGTGCAGCGCATTTACCAGGAATGGTTGCAGCTAAGACGACCTTACCAGTTATCGGAGTACCAATTCAATCACGAGCGTTGAGTGGAATTGATTCGCTTTACTCCATTGTGCAGATGCCAGGTGGCGTGCCTGTTATGACTATGGCAATTGGAGATAGCGGAGCGACCAATGCAGCCTTGTCTGCGGTGCGGATTTTAGCTCTGGAAAACTCAGAATTAAACAAAAAATTAGTAGTATTTGCTGAAAAACAAAGCAAACTGGCAGAGGAGTCAAGTCATGACCTTATCTAAAACAATTGGGATTATTGGAGGCGGACAGTTGGGTCAAATGATGGCAATTGCTGCCATTTACCGTGGGCATAAGGTGCTTACGCTTGATCCGGTAGCGGATTGCCCAGCCTCTCGAGTGAGTGAGGTCATCGTGGCAGACTATGCAGATGTAGATGCCCTACGTACCTTGGTAGAGCGTTGTGACGTCTTGACCTATGAATTTGAAAATGTAGATGCTGCTAGTCTTGATGCAGTAGCAGACAAGGTGCTTCTACCTCAAGGAACGGACTTGCTACGAATTTCCCAAAATCGTATTGCAGAAAAAAACTTTTTGAAGAAGGCAGGCGTAGGTTTAGCCCCTTATCGAGTGATTACTTCCAGTAGCGATTTGGCAGATTATGACTTTGAAACCAAGCGAGTGTTGAAAACAGCGGCAGGTGGTTATGACGGTCATGGCCAAGTCGTCATTCATGATGAGGCAAGTTTAGCACAGGCAAAAGTCTTGGCAGACAAGACCGACTGCGTTTTGGAAGATTTTGTGCCGTTTGACATGGAAATTTCCGTCTTGGTTTCAGGAAATGGACGAGAGCTGACTGTTTTTCCAGTCCAAGAAAATAGTCACCGCAACAATATTCTCGCGAAAACCATTGTCCCAGCCCGCATTTCTGAAAGTTTGGCTGAAAAAGCTGTCCAAATGGCAAGAAAAATTGCCACAGACTTGCAACTTTTTGGTACACTATGTATAGAGATGTTTGTGGCAGGCTCAACTATTTTGGTCAATGAAATCGCACCACGCCCTCACAACTCTGGTCATTATAGCATTGAGGCTTGTAACTTTTCCCAATTTGATACCCATATCTTGGGTATTCTAGGCGAATCTTTGCCTAAAATCCAGCTCCACGCACCAGCTGTCATGCTCAATGTCTTGGGTCAGGATATGGAGGCGGTGCAAAGATTCATGGCTAAGCATCCACAAGCTCACCTTCATCTCTACGGCAAAGCAGAAGCCAAGCACAACCGGAAGATGGGGCATATTACCCTGTTGACGGAGCAGGTGGATGAGGTCAGCATATAATTATGGAGGAGTTCCCTATATAAAATAATGAAGCAAGGAAGATGTTGAATGGGAGGAAATAATGAAGAAATTGATAACTTTAATAAGCTGTCTTGGTATTTCTGCTCTAATGGTAGCATGTGGAGATACTGTAAATAGTGAGAAAGAAGCTTCAGTACAGCAGAAATCATTAGCTCCAAGTTCGAGTAGTTCTGAAGTAGAAAAATATGTTGACGATGATATTGTGAATGAATTCATTACTGCATACAATGCGCTATCATCAAGTAAGTTAAGTAATATTGAGAAAGGAAATATTCGCACAAAATTTTTTGCAGAAAGTCAAGGTTATTACTTAGAGTTATTGAATGCTGCTGATACAAATAAAATACACATCTCGATAAATCCAACAAATGAAACGAAAGAAAACGGGTTGTCTGGAATGGCGGAAATTTTTCACGATGTGGTTAAAGCAGTGGATCAGTCATTATCAGATGAGGAGATCGACCGAAGCTTTCAAGAATCTATAGAAAAAAATGTAATGGTCAATCAAATGCTTGGTTCAATAAATATTGAAGTTATTCCAGATCTGTATAACTCGGGAGGCAGGATTGATATATCAGCTCAATAAACGAAGATAAGGAAAAAAGAATGGCTACTCTTTTAGAACGTTATCAATCAGATTCAGGATGGATGAGCAAGGCACTTCATCCCTCCTATATAGAGAAGTTGAAACTCAGCTCGCGTTTGGATGATGAGTTGATTGCCTTTGCAGAAAACGGCTCGATTCATGACTGTTCCCTGTGGCAGCTACACCTTGATTTTGAAAAGACCCTGCTTGAGATAGAGATGCGTGATTATGATGATGAATGGGTTTATCGGCTATCTTACAAAGGGGTTGATTTTGCGAAGTCCGTCTTGGTATTAGAAAATCAGGTGCAGTTTTTAGTTGATGAAATCTCGCTCGAAGAACGTTATGTCAAGCATGATTTGCTTGTGACCTCGTGGACGAGTCAACATCACAATCCAGCTATGATGACCATTATTTGTCAAGAAATGGCATTGCACAAAGAGAAGCAAGTTAGTTAGCACAGGCTATCTTGATGTTAAAATATAGAAAGGAGTAAGAGGGCGGCCGTATTTGCAACTGAATACGGACTACGGACTTGACCAAAAAGATAATTTTTCATAGAGCCCTGTGGTTCTTTGTTAAAATTTCTATTTTGGCTGTGTCCGCGTAATGCCCTCTGTATCATAAAACATGCTAGAACGTTACACTCGCCCTGAAATGGGGGCTATTTGGACAGAGGAAAATAAATACAAGGCTTGGCTTGAGGTGGAAATCTTGGCAGATGAGGCTTGGGCTGAGTTGGGGGAGATTCCCAAGGAAGATGTGACAAAAATCCGTGAGAATGCGGGATTTGACATCGATCGTATCTTAGAAATTGAGCAGGAAACCCGCCATGATGTGGTGGCCTTTACTCGTGCGGTATCTGAAACCTTGGGTGAGGAGCGCAAGTGGGTGCACTACGGCTTGACATCGACAGATGTGGTGGATACAGCTTATGGTTACCTCTACAAGCAGGCCAATGATATTATTCGTGAGGACTTGCGTCGCTTTACGGACATTGTGGCTGATAAGGCACGTGAACACAAGTATACCATTATGATGGGGCGGACCCACGGTGTGCATGCGGAGCCAACGACCTTTGGGCTAAAACTCGCTACTTGGTACAGTGAAATGAAACGCAACATTGAGCGTTTTGAGCGTGCTGCTGAGGGTGTGGAAGCAGGAAAAATCTCTGGTGCGGTTGGGAATTTTGCCAATATCCCACCATTTGTTGAGGAATATGTCTGTGAAAAATTAGGCATTCGTCCGCAGGAAATTTCGACTCAGGTTCTTCCTCGTGACCTCCACGCAGAATACTTTGCAGCCCTTGCGACTATTGCGACTTCTATTGAGCGGATGGCAACGGAAATCCGTGGATTGCAAAAATCTGAACAACGTGAGGTAGAAGAATACTTCGCCAAGGGTCAAAAAGGAAGCTCAGCTATGCCTCATAAACGCAATCCAATCGGATCTGAAAATATGACAGGACTTGCGCGTGTGATTCGTGGTCACATGGTGACAGCTTTTGAAAATGTAGCGCTTTGGCATGAACGTGATATTTCCCATTCATCTGCAGAGCGGATTATCACACCTGATACGACCATTTTGATTGACTACATGCTCAACCGCTTTGGAAATATTGTGAAAAACTTGACGGTATTTCCAGAAAATATGAAACGGAATATGGAGTCAACTTTCGGCTTGATTTATAGTCAACGGGTCATGCTTTCCTTGATTGAAAAAGGGATGACACGTGAAGAAGCCTATGATTTAGTACAGCCAAAAACCGCCTACGCTTGGGACAATCAAACAGCTTTCAAACCCCTGCTTGAAGCAGATGAAAAAGTGACAGAACGCCTTAGCCAAGCAGAAATTGATGAACTCTTTGATCCATCTTACTATGCCAAACGAGTGGATGATATCTTTGAACGTGTAGGTTTAGGGTAGAAAGTAGTCAAATAATCTTTTAGCCCAAAACTAGAAATAAAGGAGTGAGGACAGCCGATTCTACGAGATCACGCTTTTTGTTCCACTTCTTTTTGTGTTATAATAAAAGTATGAATAGAATACTAGATACAGAACAATTGGGAGATGAGGAGTACGTAGAGCGTACCCTGCGCCCACAAAAATTAAATGAATATATTGGTCAGGATAAGGTCAAAGACCAATTGAAAATTTTCATCGAGGCTGCTAAACTGCGAGATGAAGCCTTGGACCATGTTCTTCTCTTTGGGCCACCGGGCTTAGGGAAGACCACCATGGCCTTCGTCATTGCTAATGAACTTGGTGTCAATATCAAGCAGACCAGTGGGCCAGTGATTGAAAAGGCTGGAGATTTGGTGGCGCTTCTCAATGACTTGGAGCCAGGGGATGTCTTATTTATTGATGAAATTCACCGCCTTCCTATGGCGGTAGAGGAGATCCTCTACAGTGCCATGGAAGACTTTTACATTGACATCATGATTGGGACAGGAGAAGCTAGTAGAGCAGTGCATTTGGACTTACCACCCTTTACCTTGATTGGCGCGACAACGCGTGCCGGTATGTTATCCAATCCCCTGCGTGCCCGCTTTGGCATTACAGGCCACATGGAATATTATGCTCTGCCTGATTTGACAGAAATTGTCGAGCGGACTGCGGATATTTTTGAGATGGAAATTACCCATGAAGCGGCGATTGAATTAGCACGTCGTTCTCGTGGGACACCTCGTATTGCCAACCGTTTGCTAAAACGAGTTCGAGATTTTGCTCAAATTATGGGAGATGGTGTCATTGACGATACCATTACCGATAAGGCTCTGACTATGCTGGATGTTGACCATGAAGGACTTGACTATGTTGACCAGAAGATTTTACGCACCATGATTGAGATGTATGGTGGTGGCCCTGTCGGATTAAATACGCTCTCGGTGAATATTGCAGAAGAGCGGGAAACGGTCGAGGACATGTACGAACCTTACCTGATTCAGCAAGGTTTTCTGATGCGAACTCGAACTGGTCGTGTTGCGACAGCTAAAGCCTATGAGCATTTAGGATATGAATATATAGAAAGATAGATGAGTGATGAAGCGGGCATTTATTTGGGATTTAGACGGAACGCTACTTGATTCATACGATGCGATTTTGTTGGGGTTAGAAGAAATGTATAGCCATTTCGGTTTGACTTTTTATCGCGAAGAAGTAAAAGCGTTCATTTTACGCTATTCAGTCAAAGAATTGCTCCTTCAACTCTCACAAAAAGAGCAAATTCCATTAGAAGAGCTGAACGCTGTCAGGGCTAATTCCTTACGTGAAAAAAATGCCCACATTCAGCTAATGGAGGGAGCAAGAGAGATTCTCGAATGGGGACAGCAAGCAGGAATTGCCCAGTTTGTTTACACCCATAAAGGAGACAATGCCTTTGCTGTTTTGGATGATTTGGGCATTTCCGAATATTTTGTAGAGGTGCTGACGGGGGACTCTGGGTTTGCAAGAAAGCCTCATCCAGAAGCGATTGTCTACCTCATGGAGAAATATGACTTGTCGCAGAAAGCGACGTACTATATAGGAGATTGCCTGCTGGACGCTGAGACAGCTCAGGCAGCGGGTATAAAAAGTCTCAATCTAACAGTTGCATCTTCTACGAACAACACCTATATCGAGAGCCTCCTTGCGATAAAAGAAGTTGTAGGTTAAGGTTTGATTAAGAATACTTTTCTATACTATAGTCATTCTTTTTCATATAACCTCCTTAAAAGAGAACGGAAGTGATTTCGGTTCTCTTTTTGTGATATACTGTGTCTATGATGACTGAAAATGATTTGAAAAAAATGTTGCTGACGAATAGGAAAATGCGAGAAGTGCTTGAAATTGCCTCAAGCCTACCGTTACAAGATGCTTGGGTGTGCGCAGGAACGATTCGCAATTTCATCTGGAATCTGCTTAGCCACAAAGAGGCATTTGATGAGGAGACGGATGTGGATATTGTGTTTTATGATCCGACCATGTCCTATGAAGAAACTTCTCTAATAGAAAGAAGATTGAAAAATGCGTACCCGCACTATCGTTGGGAGTTGAAAAATCAAGTCTACATGCACCAGCATAGCCCGAACACCGCTCCCTATAAACATTCACGAGATGCCATTTCCAAATATCCTGAAATATGCACGGCAATCGCGGCTCGGTTATTGCCTGATTCTCAAGTAGATTTGTTTTGCCCGTATGGCTTGGAGGATATTTTAACTTTCAAGGTTTGTCCAACGCCGCATTTTGCAGCGGACCAAGACCGCATGAAAGTCTACCGTGAGAGACTCGGTAAGAAAAAGTGGCAAGAAAAGTGGGAAAAACTAGAATTTTTCCATGTGAAATGAGAGAAATTGAAATGAAGAGTAGACAGCCAAGAGTTGTTCTACTTTTGCTAAATTCCCAAACTAACTTCCATAGCCTCTTCAAGTGGCAGTTAGTCTGATAAAAACGTTAAAAACCAGTGGAAATCCATGTCAGAGTAAGTTCCACTGGTTTTTATAATTGTTGATTTCATGGCTTTTTTAGGCGAATGGTAGTTGAAAAAAAGAGCGCACAAACCCCCTCATCTGAAAGCGTTTCAGATTAAGTTCCGCTATGGTGGAAGTTAGTGTGAGACGTTTGAGTGGATTTTATTCGGTTCGTTTTTAGGATTTATGTTGCAATACTTTAGGAGACTGGCAGACGTCTTCAGCGGGAATTAAGGAAATACCGAGAAGCTTAGCCAGTTCTTCGTCATAGGTAAACGTAAAAAGTTCATAAGCTGACTTTCCATTCAAAGCAGCACGTTTCACGCTATTGACATGCGAACAGACCAGGTTGATATCGTCCTGAGTTAAGGTATCAAAGCTCGTTCCTTTAGGGAGAATATCTCGAATGAGGGTATGCTTCTTCTCGATTCTTGCTTTCTGGTCAGACCGGTTAGGATCACAGAAGAAGAGGTTTACCTCTCCTCTCACGTCCATTTCAATATCATCGACTCTAGCGAATTCCCCACCATTGTCAGTTAGGATAACAGGGAATAACTCATGGAAATCTTTCCCTGCTTGAAAGAAGGCCTTCTTGATCTCGTAGAGATGCTTAGCGACTTCAGCGGCAGTTTTATTGTCCAGAAGTCTAGCGAAGATAAAGTTACAGAAAGAGACATTGAAAGTGAGGAGTAGTTTCCCACCAATACGCCCCATAACCGTGTCCATTTCTAACCAAGAAGTTAGTTGGTTATGGGTCAAATACTTTTGGAAGTCCTCATAAGACCGTCCTTTTTTCGCTTCTTTAGGGATAGAAGGTAGAGTCGATTTGCGTCTTTCTTTGAATTTTACGGCCCTAGCGAGATCAATAGGAGCGATAGAAAGATATCCTTTACGGATGTGTCGATAGACGGTTGAGGAGCTGACATCAAGGTTATGAGTTTTAAGGATGTGATAGATGTGTTGTCCCTTTCTCACCCCATCTGAAATGATTTTATCCATGTCCCAGAAGGTTTGAGAATTGAGAGGTGTTCCTTCACGAGCCTCAATGAGAGTTTGTTCGTATTGTTTTTGAGCTTGTTTAGCGAAATAGAATATTTTTTTATAGCCACAATTTCGTCTTCTCTTAGGGCAAGCGTTACAGACAAAAGGAGCCTTATCAAGGAGAGGACAAGGAAGCCCATCACTAGTAGATGTTCTGATCTGTCTATTACGTTTGACTTCTTTGGAAACAGTAGTAGGATCTTTAAGGATGAATTGTGCGATGGCTTTGAAGGATTCTCCTCTTTCTAATCCTATCTGGATATCATTGCGGTCTGAGAGGGTAAGGTGTTTGTATTTTGTCATCGTAAGAGCTCATTTCTAACCCAAACGTCTCAGACTTAATTCCACCATAAAAATCCGTTTTAGACTAACTTCCGCTTCGAAAACGAAAGTGGAACTTACTTTGGGAAATTACCTTGTTCTACTTTTTTTAAAAAATCGAACAAAAATGCTTGCAATGCCTGATAGAATCTGATAGAATGTTCTAGTGCCGTGAAAATACGGCTATAGCTTTGATGCAAGAGGTTGCGACACGCTCGGTTGCATTGCCACGCAATCGCTGTCGGTTTTCTTGTGGAGCTAGCCTATTATCTTAAATAGACGAAAAGGAGAAAAAGATGGCAAACAAAAAAATCCGCATCCGCTTGAAAGCGTACGAACACCGTACACTTGATACAGCAGCTGCAAAAATCGTAGAAACTGCAACACGTACAGGTGCAAGCGTAGCTGGTCCAGTTCCACTTCCAACTGAACGTAGCCTCTACACAATCATTCGTGCGACTCATAAGTACAAAGATTCTCGTGAGCAATTCGAAATGCGTACTCACAAACGTCTTATCGACATCGTGAACCCAACGCAAAAAACAGTTGACGCTCTTATGAAACTTGATTTACCAAGTGGCGTGAACGTAGAAATCAAGTTGTAATCGAACACGGACTACGGACCGTGCAAAAAAGATAGATCGCTTTGAAGTCAAAAGACTTCTGCAGCAATCTCCTATTTTTGCTTCGTCCGCTTAACGTCCTTTGTATCTTGGTTTTGAGCATAAAAAACGCTCGTTAAAAACTTTTTAAACTATAAAATAAGAAAAGGAATATTTTTCTCATGACAAAAGGAATCTTAGGGAAAAAAGTGGGAATGACTCAAATCTTCACTGAAGCTGGTGAATTTATCCCTGTAACTGTCATCGAAGCAACTCCAAACGTTGTTCTTCAAGTGAAAACTGTTGAAACTGACGGATACAATGCAATCCAAGTTGGATTTGATGACAAACGCGAAGTATTGAGTAACAAACCTGCCAAAGGCCATGTAGCAAAAGCTAACACAGCTCCTAAGCGCTTCATTCGTGAATTCAAAAACATTGAAGGCTTGGAAGTTGGTGCAGAAATCACAGTTGATACTTTCGCAGCTGGAGATGTTGTTGATGTAACTGGTACATCTAAAGGTAAAGGTTTCCAAGGTGTTATCAAACGCCATGGTCAATCACGTGGTCCTATGGCTCACGGTTCACGTTACCACCGCCGTCCAGGTTCAATGGGACCTGTTGCGCCAAACCGTGTGTTCAAAAACAAACACTTGGCAGGACGTATGGGTGGCAATCGTGTGACAATTCAAAACCTTGAAATTGTACAAGTTGTTCCAGAAAAGAACGTTATCCTTATCAAAGGGAACGTACCAGGTGCTAAGAAATCTCTTATCACCATCAAATCAGCAGTAAAAGCTGGTAAATAATAAAGAAAGGGGAAATCAGTCATAATGGCAAACGTAACATTATTTGACCAAACTGGTAAACAAGCTGGTGAAGTAGTTCTTAACGATGCAATCTTTGGTATCGAACCAAACCAAGCAGTTGTGTTTGATGTGATCATCAGCCAACGCGCAAGCCTTCGTCAAGGAACTCACGCAGTTAAAAATCGCTCAGCAGTTTCAGGTGGCGGACGCAAACCATGGCGTCAAAAAGGAACTGGACGTGCTCGTCAAGGTTCTATCCGCTCACCACAATGGCGTGGCGGTGGCGTAGTCTTTGGACCAACTCCACGTTCTTATGCCTACAAACTTCCACAAAAGGTTCGTCGCTTGGCGCTCAAATCTGTTTACTCAGAAAAAGTTGCTGAAAACAAATTTGTAGCTGTTGACAGCCTTTCATTTACAGCTCCAAAAACTGCTGAATTCGCAAAAGTTCTTGCAGCATTAAGCATTGATTCAAAAGTCCTTGTTATTCTTGAAGAAGGAAATGAATTCGCAGCTCTTTCAGCTCGCAACCTTCCAAACGTGAAAGTTGCAACTGCTACAACTGCAAGTGTTCTTGACATTGCAAATGCAGACAAACTTCTTGTAACTCAAGCAGCTATCTCTAAAATTGAGGAGGTTCTTGCATAATGAATTTGTATGATGTTATCAAAAAACCTGTCATCACAGAAAGCTCAATGGCTCAGCTTGAAGCAGGAAAATATGTATTTGAAGTGGACACTCGCGCTCACAAATTGTTGATCAAACAAGCTGTTGAAGCAGCGTTTGACGGTGTAAAAGTTGCGAATGTGAACACAATCAATGTAAAACCTAAAACAAAACGCGTTGGACGTTATGTAGGTCGTACAAGCAAAGTGAAAAAAGCAATCATCACATTGACTGCTGATTCAAAAGCAATCGAATTGTTTGCTACAGCTGATGCTGAATAATCAAAGGAGGAATTAACGTGGGAATTAAAGTTTATAAACCAACTACAAATGGCCGTCGTAACATGACTTCTTTGGATTTCGCAGAAATCACAACAAGCACTCCTGAGAAATCATTGCTTGTTTCTCTTAAGAGCAAAGCTGGTCGTAACAATAACGGTCGCATCACAGTTCGCCATCAAGGTGGCGGTCACAAACGTCACTACCGTTTGATTGACTTCAAACGTAACAAAGACGGTATCGAAGCAGTTGTTAAAACAATTGAATACGATCCAAACCGTACTGCCAACATCGCTCTTGTACATTACACAGACGGTGTTAAAGCCTATATCATCGCTCCTAAAGGTCTTGAAGTTGGTCAACGTATCGTATCAGGTCCAGAAGCAGATATCAAAGTTGGTAACGCTCTTCCGCTTGCGAACATTCCAGTCGGTACTGTTGTTCACAATATCGAGTTGAAACCAGGTCGTGGTGGAGAATTAGTTCGTGCTGCAGGTGCTTCTGCGCAAGTGCTTGGTCAAGAAGGTAAATACGTTCTTGTTCGTCTTCAATCAGGTGAAGTTCGTATGATTCTTGGAACTTGCCGTGCAACAATCGGTGTTGTTGGAAATGAGCAACATGGACTTGTTAACCTTGGTAAAGCAGGACGTAGCCGTTGGAAAGGTATCCGCCCAACAGTTCGCGGTTCTGTAATGAACCCTAACGATCACCCACACGGTGGTGGTGAAGGTAAAGCACCAGTTGGTCGTAAAGCACCATCTACTCCATGGGGCAAACCTGCTCTTGGACTTAAAACTCGTAACAAGAAAGCTAAATCAAGCAAACTTATCGTTCGTCGTCGTAACGAAAAATAATCTGTTACAAGTAGCGTAAAACATATCCGCCAGCTCGGTAGCCTTGCAGCTGTAAGGCAGGCCGCTGTGGTACATATTTTAAAGGAGAAAACACAAAAATGGGACGTAGTCTTAAAAAAGGACCTTTCGTCGATGAGCATTTGATGAAAAAAGTTGAAGCTCAAGCAAACGATGAAAAGAAAAAAGTAATTAAAACTTGGTCACGTCGTTCAACGATTTTCCCAAGTTTCATTGGCTATACAATCGCAGTTTATGATGGGCGTAAACATGTACCTGTTTACATCCAAGAAGACATGGTAGGTCACAAACTTGGTGAATTTGCACCAACTCGTACTTACAAAGGTCACGCTGCTGACGACAAGAAAACACGTAGAAAATAATAGGAGGAACACATCATGGCAGAAATTACTTCAGCTAAAGCAACTGCTCGCACAGTACGTGTTTCACCTCGTAAATCACGTCTTGTCTTGGATAATATCCGTGGCAAAAGCGTAGCCGATGCAATCGCAATCTTGAAATTCACTCCAAACAAAGCTGCAGGCATTATTGAGAAAGTTTTGAACTCTGCAATCGCTAATGCTGAAAATAACTTTGGTTTGGAAAAAGCAAACTTGGTAGTAAGCGAAGCTTTCGCAAACGAAGGACCAACACTTAAACGTTTCCGTCCACGTGCAAAAGGTTCTGCTTCACCAATCAACAAACGTACAGCTCACATTACTGTAGTTGTGGCAGAAAAATAAGGAGGTAAAAACGTGGGACAAAAAGTACATCCAATTGGTATGCGTGTCGGCATCATCCGTGATTGGGATGCTAAATGGTATGCTGAAAAAGAATACGCGGATTACCTTCATGAAGATCTTGCAATCCGCAACTTTATCAACAAAGAATTGGCTGAAGCGGCAGTTTCAACAATTGAAATTGAACGTGCAGTAAACAAAGTGATCGTAAGCATTCATACAGCTAAACCAGGTATGGTTATCGGTAAAGCTGGTAGCAACGTTGACGCACTTCGTGCACAATTAAACAAATTGACAGGTAAACAAGTTCACATCAACATCATTGAAATCAAACAACCTGATTTGGATGCACACCTTGTTGGTGAAACAATTGCTCGTCAATTAGAGCAACGTGTGGCATTCCGTCGCGCTCAAAAGCAAGCTATCCAACGTACAATGCGTGCAGGAGCAAAAGGAATCAAAACTCAAGTATCTGGACGTTTGAACGGTGCTGATATCGCCCGTGCAGAAGGATATTCTGAAGGAACTGTTCCGCTTCATACACTTCGTGCGGACATCGACTATGCTTGGGAAGAAGCACTTACAACTTACGGTAAACTTGGTGTTAAAGTATGGATTTACCGTGGAGAAGTTCTTCCAGCTCGCAAAAACACTAAAGGAGGTAAATAACCAATGTTAGTACCTAAACGTGTTAAACACCGTCGTGAATTCCGTGGAAAAATGCGCGGTGAAGCTAAAGGTGGAAAACAAGTAGACTTCGGTGAATATGGTCTTCAAGCTACAACTAGCCACTGGATCACAAACCGTCAAATCGAAGCAGCCCGTATCGCGATGACTCGTTATATGAAACGTGGTGGTAAGGTTTGGATTAAAATCTTCCCGCACAAATCATACACAGCGAAAGCTATCGGGGTACGTATGGGATCTGGTAAAGGGGCACCTGAAGGTTGGGTAGCACCAGTTAAACGTGGTAAAGTGATGTTTGAAGTTGCGGGCGTTTCAGAAGAAATCGCACGTGAAGCATTCCGCTTGGCTAGCCACAAACTACCAGTTAAATGCAAATTCGTAAAACGTGAAGCAGAATAAGGAGAAGACATGAAACTTAATGAAGTAAGAGAATTTGTTAAAGAACTTCGTGGACTTTCTCAAGAAGAACTTGCAAAACGCGAAAACGAGTTGAAGAAAGAACTCTTCGACCTTCGTTTCCAAGCTGCTGCTGGTCAACTTGAGCAAACTGCTCGTTTGAACGAAGTTAAAAAACAAATTGCACGTATCAAAACTGTGCAATCAGAAGTTAAATAATAGATTGGGAAAGGAGAATTTCAATGGAACGCAATAATCGTAAAGTTCTTGTTGGACGTGTTGTATCTGACAAAATGGACAAAACCATCACAGTTGTAGTTGAAACAAAACGTAACCACCCAGTCTATGGTAAACGTATTAACTACTCTAAAAAGTACAAAGCTCATGATGAAAACAATGTTGCTAAAGAAGGCGATATCGTACGTATCATGGAAACTCGTCCGCTTTCAGCTACAAAACGTTTCCGTCTTGTAGAAGTTGTGGAAGAGGCAGTTATCATTTAATCAACCTGAAAGGAGAAAACTTACATGATTCAAACAGAAACTCGTTTGAAAGTTGCTGATAACAGTGGCGCACGTGAAATCTTGACAATCAAAGTTCTTGGTGGTTCAAAACGTAAATCTGCAAATATCGGCGACATCATCGTTGCTTCAGTAAAACAAGCTACTCCTGGTGGTGCGGTTAAAAAAGGTGACGTTGTAAAAGCCGTTATCGTTCGTACTAAGACAGGTGCTCGTCGTGCTGATGGTTCATACATCAAATTCGACGAAAATGCTGCAGTTATCATCCGTGAAGATAAAACACCTCGCGGAACTCGTATCTTTGGTCCAGTTGCTCGTGAATTGCGCGACGGCGGTTTCATGAAAATCGTTTCATTGGCACCAGAAGTACTTTAAGAAACACAAACGAAGTCCCCTGAAAGAATTTCAGGGTGCCCTTAGGGCGTAAGAAATAATAGGAGAAATCAAATGTTTGTAAAAAAAGGCGATAAAGTTCGCGTAATCGCTGGTAAAGACAAAGGTGTTGAAGCCGTAGTCTTAACAGCACTTCCAAAAGTAAATAAAGTTGTTGTAGAAGGTGTTAACATCGTCAAAAAACACCAAAAACCAAATAGCGAAAACCCTCAAGGTGCTATCGTTGAAAAAGAAGCTGCAATCCACGTGTCAAACGTACAAGTTCTTGACAAGAATGGTGTAGCAGGTCGTGTTGGTTACAAGTTTGTTGACGGTAAAAAAGTTCGTTACAACAAAAAATCAGGCGAAGTGCTTGATTAATCACGAAGGAAAGGAGAAGTAACATGGCAAATCGCTTAAAAGAAAAATATCTTAATGAAGTAGTTCCTGCTTTGACTGAACAATTTAACTATTCATCAGTTATGGCTGTACCAAAAGTTGATAAGATTGTTTTGAACATGGGTGTTGGTGACGCTGTTTCTAACGCTAAAAACCTTGAAAAAGCTGCTCAAGAATTGGCATTGATTTCAGGTCAAAAACCACTTATCACGAAAGCTAAAAAATCAATCGCCGGCTTCCGTCTTCGTGAAGGGGTTGCAATCGGAGCGAAAGTAACACTTCGTGGCGAACGTATGTATGAATTCTTAGATAAATTGGTATCTGTCTCACTTCCACGTGTACGTGACTTCCACGGTGTTCCAACAAAATCATTTGATGGACGCGGAAACTACACACTTGGTGTGAAAGAGCAATTGATCTTCCCAGAAATCAACTTTGATGACGTTGACAAAACTCGTGGTCTGGATATCGTTATCGTTACAACTGCTAACACTGACGAAGAATCACGTGCATTGCTTACTGGCCTTGGTATGCCGTTTGCGAAATAAGAGGGAGAGAATAAATGGCTAAAAAATCAATGATCGCTAAGAACAAACGCCCAGCTAAGTTCTCTACGCAAGCATATACTCGTTGTGAAAAATGTGGACGTCCACATTCTGTTTACCGCAAATTCAAACTTTGCCGTGTATGCTTCCGTGAATTAGCATACAAAGGACAAATCCCTGGCGTTACCAAAGCTTCTTGGTAATAACATGATGCAACGGACATTAAAAAAATCCGTATGAAAATAGGAGTTTGACGTCGAGTTTTTTAAGAACTCAAGGAGGACTGTCTTTTTTCACTAGGATTTTAGTCCGTGCTCAAATAATATGATATGAAGGCGTTAGAAATGCTCAGCAAAAATAGGGAAATTAGCGAAGGTACTTGCACCTAGATAAAGTTATCTTTTTTGCCCAGCGTTTAGCCTGAATTTAAATATATAGAACTAATCACGTAGTTCAAGGATGATACAAATTGTACTAGCTGATTTGAATATGAGCTACAACCTTTGCAAAAAAGGTAGAATTGTCTCGGAGCATTGCTCCAGCGTCAATTCCTCTATTTTTGCCGTGGTTGCCTCGCTCTTTGTATCATTATTAACTAGCAAGTGAGAACTTCAAACTACTAGTAAGAGGAGAAATTAAAATGGTTATGACTGACCCAATTGCAGACTTTTTGACACGTATTCGTAATGCAAACCAAGCAAAACACGAAGTGCTTGAAGTACCTGCATCAAACATCAAAAAAGGAATTGCTACAATTCTTAAAAACGAAGGTTTTGTAAAAAACGTTGAATTTATCGAAGATGATAAACAAGGCATCGTACGCGTATTCTTGAAATACGGACCAAACGGTGAAAAAGTTATCACAAACTTGAAACGTATCTCAAAACCAGGTCTTCGTGTTTACTCAAAACGTGAAGATATTCCAAAAGTTCTTAACGGACTTGGAATTGCAATCATCTCTACATCAGAAGGTCTTTTGACAGACAAAGAAGCTCGTCAAAAGAATGTTGGTGGCGAGGTAATCGCATACGTTTGGTAATATAATGATACGAGGACGTTAAAAAATCCGTATGAAAATAGGAGTCTGACGTCGAGTTCTTAAAGAACTCAAGGAGGAATGTCTTTTCCACTAGGATTTTAGTCCGAGTTCAAATCATTTATCAAACAGAAACTTAGCTTAGGATACTATTCCAACCGAATGTTGCGGATGTGAATACGGACTAAGAGCCGTGCGAAATAGATAAATCTTGTCTTGTTCCTCGAACAATCGTCGATTTCCTAATTTCGCTGTGCTCTTTACGTCCTTAGTATCATAAGCTCCCGTGAAAACTGGTCGTTATTCGGCCTGACAATTTAACAGGAGAAAAAATAAATATGTCACGTATTGGTAATAAAGTTATTACATTGCCTGCTGGTGTTGAAATTTTACAAAACAACGGCGTGGTAACTGTAAAAGGACCTAAAGGGGAATTGACTCGTGAATTCCCAACTGCTATTGAAATTCGTGTGGAAGGAACTGAAGTAACCCTTCACCGTCCAAACGATTCAAAAGAAATGAAGACTATTCACGGTACAAGCCGTGCTAACCTCAACAACATGGTTGTTGGTGTTTCTGAAGGCTTCAAAAAAGAACTTGAAATGCGTGGTGTCGGTTACCGTGCGCAACTTGCAGGTAACAAATTGACACTTGCTGTTGGTAAATCACATCCAGATGAAGTGACTGCACCAGAAGGTATTACATTTGAAGTTCCAGCACCAACACAAATCATCGTGTCTGGTATCAATAAAGAAGTTGTTGGTCAAACAGCAGCTTACATCCGTAGCCTTCGTGCTCCTGAGCCTTACAAAGGTAAAGGTATTCGCTATGTTGGTGAATTTGTTCGCCGCAAAGAAGGTAAAACAGGTAAATAATAATGTTCACGAGTGGTTTTTCCACATCGTCCATTATATTCCAACATATCTCGTACAGATATGATCAATAATTAAGAGGTGAAAATTGTGATTTCAAAACCAGATAAAAACAAAATCCGCCAAAAACGCCATCGTCGTGTTCGCGGTAAAATCTCTGGAACTGCTGCTCGCCCACGTTTGAACATTTTCCGTTCTAATACAGGCATCTACGCTCAAGTGATTGATGACGTAGCGGGTGTAACGCTCGCAAGCGCTTCTACTCTTGATAAAGAAGTTTCAAAAGGTACTAAGACAGAACAAGCCGTTGTTGTAGGTAAACTCGTTGCTGAACGCGCAGTAGCGAAAGGTATTTCTGAAGTGGTCTTTGACCGCGGTGGATATCTCTATCACGGACGTGTGAAAGCATTGGCTGAAGCAGCTCGTGAAAACGGATTGAAATTCTAATAGGGAGGACACTAAGAAATGGCATTTAAAGATAACGCAGTTGAATTTGAAGAACGCGTAGTAGCCATCAACCGTGTTACAAAAGTTGTAAAAGGTGGACGTCGTCTTCGCTTCGCAGCTCTTGTGGTTGTTGGTGACCGTAATGGTCGTGTAGGTTTCGGTACTGGTAAAGCTCAAGAAGTACCAGAAGCTATCCGTAAAGCAGTTGAAGCTGCTAAGAAAAACTTGATTGAAGTACCAATGGTTGGTACGACTATCCCTCACGAAGTTCGTTCAGAATTTGGTGGAGCTCGCATCATGTTGAAACCAGCTGCAGAAGGTGCTGGGGTTGCTGCGGGTGGTGCTACTCGTGCGGTTATCGAGTTAGCAGGTATCGCTGATGTGACATCTAAGTCACTTGGATCAAACACTCCAATCAACATTGTTCGTGCAACGGTTGAAGGTTTGAAACAATTAAAACGTGCTGAAGAAGTGGCTGCACTTCGTGGCATTTCAGTTTCTGATTTAGCATAAGAAAGGGGATAACATGGCTCAAATTAAAATTACTTTGACTAAGTCTCCAATCGGTCGCAAACCAGAACAACGTAAAACAGTTGTTGCCCTTGGACTTGGCAAATTAAATAGCTCAGTTATTAAAGAAGACAATGCTGCTATTCGTGGAATGGTTACAGCAATCTCTCACTTGGTAACTGTTGAAGAAGTAAACTAAGAGACGATAGTATTTCGTTTCTAAAAAACACAGACGAAGTCGCTTAGAGAAATCTTTGCGACTTACTGTCAATTTGTATAGGCGAGTTTTTAGGTTGAGGCCTTACCCAGCCTAAAGGCGCTAGCATTTTACACATAAGGAGAAAGAATAAATGAAACTTCATGAATTGCAACCTGCTACAGGTTCTCGTAAAACTCGTAACCGCGTTGGTCGTGGTACATCATCAGGTAATGGTAAGACTTCAGGTCGTGGACAAAAAGGTCAAAAAGCTCGTAGCGGTGGTGGTGTACGTCTCGGTTTTGAGGGTGGACAAACTCCATTGTTCCGTCGTCTTCCAAAACGTGGATTTACAAACATCAACGCAAAAGAATATGCGATTGTAAACCTTGACCAATTGAACGCTTTTGAAGACGGTGCAGAAGTAACACCAGTTGTGCTTGTTGAGTCTGGTATCGTTAAAGCTGAAAAATCAGGAATCAAAATTCTTGGTAACGGTGAATTGACGAAAAAATTAACTGTGAAAGCAGCTAAATTCTCTAAATCAGCTGAAGAAGCTATTACTGCCAAAGGTGGTTCAGTAGAAGTCATCTAAGAGAGGTGACCTATGTTTTTTAAACTATTAAAAGATGCCCTTAAGGTAAAAAATGTCCGCAAGAAAATCTTGTTTACCATTTTTATCTTATTGGTCTTCCGTGTTGGAACACACGTAACCGTTCCAGGAGTAAACGTAAAAAGTTTAGAAGCTCTCTCAAATATTCCGTTTTTGAATATGCTGAGTCTTGTTTCTGGAAATGCTATGCGTAATTTCTCTGTTTTTGCACTCGGTGTCAGTCCCTATATTACAGCTTCTATCATTGTGCAATTGATGCAAATGGACCTTGTTCCTAAGTTTGTAGAATGGGGTAAACAAGGTGAGGTAGGACGGCGTAAGTTAAATCAGGCAACACGGTACATTGCATTGGTACTAGGTTTTGTTCAATCAATGGGAATTACCGCAGGGTTTAATGCTCTATCTGGTGTTCAGTTGACAACTATGCCGTTGAACTGGAAAACCTATCTTCTAATCGGTTCTGTCTTAACAACTGGATCGGTTATTGTGACATGGTTGGGTGAGCAGATTACAGATAAAGGATACGGGAATGGGACTTCCATGATTATCTTTGCTGGAATTATTTCCTCGCTTCCGGATACCATTCATGATATTTACGAAGATCGTTTTGTCAATATCGAAGCTGGCCGATTGGGAGAATCCGCGATTATAGTAGGTGTGTTACTAGTTGCTGTCTTAGCTATTGTCTACTTTACGACATTTGTACAGCAGGCAGAGTATAAGATTCCAATTCAGTACACCAAACGTGCTCAAGGTGCACCGTCTAGTTCATACTTACCACTTAAGTTAAATCCGGCAGGTGTTATTCCAGTCATCTTTGCAGGTTCCATTACAGCTATTCCGACCTCCCTCCTTCAGTTCTTTGCTAGCCAGAATAAGAGTATCTCTTGGCTATCAACTGTTCGTGAATATTTTGATTATTCTACAATCAAAGGGATGGTTGTGTATGCGGTATTGATTATCCTCTTTACCTTCTTCTACAGCTTTGTTCAGGTGAATCCAGAAAAAGCTGCTGAAAATCTCCAAAAGAGTGGAGCTTATATCCATGGAGTGCGTCCAGGTAAAGGAACAGAAGAATACTTTTCAAAACTATTAACAAGACTGGCAACAGTAGGATCCTTATTCTTGGGATTTGTTGCCTTGTTACCGATTCTTGCACAAAATATCTTTGGGCTAACTTCTAAAATTGCCTTCCTTGGTACAAGTTTGATTATCGTTATCATGACAAGTATTGAGGGAATCAAGCAATTGGAAGGATACTTGCTTAAGAGAAAATATGTAGGTTTCATGGAAACAGAATAGGGAGAACGAGCAACATCGTGATTGCGTAGCGTAGCAAGCGGTGCTGTCTCATACTTTGAATGATAAAAAGTAGGAAGCTGAGCACTTTTTGCCCAGCCTCTCTATTTTGTTTTTTGATAAGTTTGTCAATATTGGCAAATTTATGTGAAAACAAAATAAGGAGTTTATCATGAATCTTTTAATTATGGGTTTGCCAGGTGCTGGTAAAGGAACGCAGGCTGCAAAAATTGTTGAAAAATTTGACATTGTGCATATTTCAACAGGTGATATGTTCCGTGCAGCGATGGCAAATCAAACAGAGATGGGATTGCTGGCAAAATCTTATATTGATAAAGGTGATTTGGTACCAGACGAAGTGACCAATGGTATTGTCAAAGAGCGTTTAGCTCAAGAGGATATTAAAGGTAAAGGTTTCTTGTTGGATGGTTACCCTCGTACAATTGAGCAAGCATATGCTTTAGATGACACATTGAAACATCTTGGCATCGAGCTTGAAGGAGTTATCAATATCGAGATTGAGCCAACAAAATTAGTCGAACGTCTCAGCGGGAGAATTATTCATCGCCAAACAGGTGAAACTTTCCATAAAGTATTTAATCCACCAGCAGAAGGTTACGATGAAAAAGATTACTACCAACGTGAAGATGACAAACCAGAGTCTGTCAAACGTCGCTTAGAAGTTAATATTGCACAAGGACAACCAATCATTGATCATTATCGTGCTGCAGATTTAGTACATGATATCGAGGGTGACCAAGACATTGAAGTTGTCTTTGCAGATATTGAAAAAGTTTTGTCAAAATTGCAATAAAGTAGGGGATTTAGCTTGCGTTTTCTTGATGGAAATGATAAAATAGCTTAGTCTGACTTATAATTGTTACCTCTGTGTGCAGAGGACATCAAATCGAAATTTAGAGGGGGATACTTTTGCATGGCAAAAGAAGATGTGATTGAAATTGAAGGTAAGGTAGTTGATACCATGCCGAATGCTATGTTTACTGTTGAGTTGGAAAACGGACATCAAGTTCTTGCAACGGTTTCAGGAAAAATCCGTAAAAATTACATTCGTATTTTGGTCGGTGATCGCGTGACGGTTGAGCTTAGTCCATATGACTTAACACGTGGACGTATCACATACCGCTTTAAATAATCGAAATACTTGGAGGGATTAAACATGAAAGTAAGACCATCGGTCAAACCAATTTGCGAATACTGTAAAGTTATTCGTCGTAATGGTCGTGTTATGGTGATTTGCCCAGCAAATCCAAAACACAAGCAACGTCAAGGATAAGATAGAAAGGAGAAAAAATGGCTCGTATTGCTGGAGTTGATATTCCAAACGATAAACGTGTAGTGATTTCATTGACTTACGTATACGGGATTGGTCTTGCAACATCTAAAAAAATTCTTGCAGCAGCTGGAATCTCAGAAGATGTTCGCGTAAAAGATTTGACTTCTGATCAAGAAGATGCAATCCGTCGTGAAGTAGATGCGATTAAAGTTGAGGGTGACCTTCGTCGTGAAGTAAACTTGAACATTAAACGTTTGATGGAAATCGGTTCATACCGTGGAATTCGTCACCGTCGTGGACTTCCTGTCCGTGGACAAAACACTAAAAACAACGCTCGCACTCGTAAAGGGAAAGCTGTTGCGATTGCAGGTAAGAAAAAATAAAATAGGAGGTAGAAAAATTGGCTAAACCAACACGTAAGCGTCGTGTGAAGAAAAATATCGAATCTGGTATTGCACACATTCACGCTACATTTAATAACACTATTGTTATGATTACTGATGTGCATGGTAATGCGATTGCTTGGTCATCAGCTGGTGCTCTTGGTTTTAAAGGTTCTCGTAAATCTACACCATTTGCGGCTCAAATGGCTTCAGAAGCAGCTGCTAAATCAGCACAAGAACACGGTCTTAAAACAGTTGAAGTTACAGTAAAAGGTCCAGGTTCAGGTCGTGAGTCTGCGATCCGCGCTCTTGCTGCCGCTGGTCTTGAAGTAACAGCAATTCGTGATGTGACTCCTGTACCACACAATGGTGCTCGTCCTCCAAAACGTCGCCGTGTATAATCAATTAACGATACACAGCTTTTCGTTTAAGAGGGAGTAAGAAATGATTGAGTTTGAAAAACCAACTATAACAAAAATTGATGAAAATAAAGATTACGGCAGATTTGTTGTAGAACCATTAGAACGTGGTTATGGAACAACTCTCGGGAACTCACTTCGTCGTGTACTCCTTGCATCGCTTCCTGGTGCTGCAGTAACGTCAATCAAGATTGATGGTGTACTACACGAGTTCGACACAGTTCCGGGTGTCCGTGAAGATGTGATGCAAATTATTTTAAACATCAAAGGCATTGCTGTAAAATCTTATGTCGAAGACGAAAAGACGATAGAACTTGATGTGACAGGACCAGCAGAAATTACTGCCGGAGATATCCTGACAGATAGTGATATTGAAATCGTAAACCCTGATCATTATCTTTTTACCATTAGCGAAGGTGCTAGTTTCAAGGCGACTATGACAGTGAATACTGGTCGTGGCTATGTACCAGCTGAAGAGAATAAAAAAGATGATGCGCCAGTGGGCACACTTGCAGTAGATTCAATCTATACGCCAGTGAAAAAAGTCAATTACCAAGTTGAACCAGCTCGCGTTGGTAGCAATGATGGTTTTGACAAATTAACACTTGAAATCATGACTAATGGGACAATCATTCCTGAAGATGCCTTAGGTCTTTCTGCGCGTATTTTGATGGAGCACTTAGGTCTCTTTACTGATTTGACAGAAGTAGCAAAATCAACTGAAGTAATGAAAGAAATCGAAGAAGCATCTGATGATCGTATGTTGGATCGTACAATTGAAGAATTGGATTTGTCTGTTCGTTCGTACAACTGTTTGAAACGTGCAGGTATCAATACTGTATTTGATTTGACAGAGAAAACTGAACCAGAAATGATGAAAGTACGCAATCTTGGACGCAAGAGTCTTGAAGAAGTCAAAGTGAAATTGGCTGACCTTGGTTTAGGATTGAAAAAAGATAAATAAAGGAGGAATACATGGCTTACCGTAAACTAGGACGCACTAGCTCACAACGTAAAGCAATGCTTCGTGACTTGACAACAGATCTTTTGATCAATGAATCGATCGTTACAACTGAAGCTCGTGCAAAAGAAATCCGCAAAACAGTTGAAAAAATGATTACACTTGGTAAACGTGGAGACTTGCACGCTCGCCGTCAGGCAGCAGCATTTGTTCGTAACGAAATCGCATCAGAAAACTATGATGAAGCTACTGATAAATACACATCAACTACAGCACTTCAAAAATTGTTCTCTGAACTTGCGCCTCGTTATGCAGAACGCAATGGTGGATACACTCGTATCTTGAAAACTGAACCACGTCGTGGTGATGCTGCACCAATGGCAATTATTGAACTTGTATAAGATCATCAATTTTGTTGAGTGTTATGATGGTGGAATGCAGGAGCATTCTTAGTCTAGCTCTGGTCTACCGCTGGGTTTATCCCCAGCGGGAACACTCATCAGATAAAACGTAACGCTTGTTTACGAAATCGCTTTGAAGAAAGAACGATTTCGTAAGCAGGCGTTTTATTTGGCTCTTTGTTAACTGTAGTGGGAAGATGTGTAAGCGCTCCATAACGAGGTATCTAGTAATCCTCTCACTCCTCCATTATACTGTTAGTAGAAAACAGAATTGGAGGCTATTGTGATGTCACAACCTATTGTTCCTTTGGAAACGCCCCAATCTCGTCGTTTTGATAAGAAAAACAAAAACGAGATGGTGCTGAAAATGCGTATTGGAAAAGTTGAACTAATACTTAACAAAAATCAAATTCTGATGTATAATAATCCTATGAACGCTACACAAGAACAAATCACAGAACTCAAATCAGCTCTCAAGGCTAAACACCTCTCTGCCTATCACAAACGGATTCAAGCGGTCTATTTACGCTCTCAAAAGTTGACCTACAAGGCCATTTCTGACTTAATCGGTTTATCTCATGATACGATTTGGCGTTTGGTGAAAAAATATGAACAAGAAGGTCTCTCTGCCCTTACCCGTGATGCACGAGGGGGGCGTCATCGTTCTTATCTTACTTACGAAGAAGAAAAAGCATTCTTAGAAGAACAGTTTGTTGGTAGTGCTTCAGGACAATTTGTCACTATTGCAGAAATGCACGAGGCTTATCAAACTAAAATTGGGAAACAAACGACGCGAGAAGGGTTTTATGCACTGTTGAAGCGTCACGGTTGGCGCAAAGTAACACCAAGACCTGAACACCCTAAAAAGGCAGATGCCAAAACGATTTTGGCGTCTAAAAATAAAATCTACCTTCAAGAAGACAAGAAAGCGCTTTAAGAATAGTAGACGTTACCAGAAGGTCAGACTCATGTACCAAGATGAAGCAGGATTCGGACGGATTAGTAAAATTGGGAAGTCTTGGGTGCCAAAAGGAGTACGACCTCATGTTCACAGCCACTATATTCGAGAATATCGCTACTGCTACGGAGCTGTCGATGCCCATACAGGGGAATCTTTCTTTATCATTGCTGGGGGATGTAACACCGATTGGATGAATGAATTTTTAAGGCAACTGTCCCAAGCCTACCCTAATGACTACATTTTACTCGTGATGGATAACGCCGTATGGCATAAATCACGGACGTTAGAGAAACCTACCAACATTGGCTTTGAATTCATTCCACCTTATACGCCTGAGATGAATCCCATTGAACAAGTCTGGGCTGAGATTCGTAAGAGAGGTTTCAAGAATAAGGCCTTTAAGACGCTTGACGATGTCATTAGCAAGTTGCAAGAAGAGAAATAATAAGCAAATAGGTAGTTGAGATGGGTACTCAGCTACCTATTTTCGATTTATAGGACAAAAAAGTCCTTTTCTATCTTGTATCGATTTGGTAAATTAGAGATAGAAGAATGAAAGGAGAAGCAGGATGGACTTTAAGAGACTCTATTTACAAGTACGCCCGATAGTAGTGAAAGCCCGGAAGGAATACTATATTAAGAGCTGGGAGGTCAGCGACTGGGATCAAGAAGGGATGTATATATTGTATTGCTTACTAGAGCGCGAGGCAGGGATAGAAGAGGACCCTAGTCGCTTATATCGGTATTATAAAGTAAAATTCCGCAATTACATCAAAGACATCATTCGGAAACAAGAAAGCCAGAAACGGAAGTTTGACCGGATGAGCTATGAGGAAATAGGAGAAGTATCGCATAAGCTAGGGAGCGGCGGCTTAGTTACAGATGAGTTAATCTGTCTCCGCGACAGACTAAGTAGCTATCGTTCCCAACTAAGTGAAGAAGAAGTTGGCCAATATGAACTCCTCATAAGCGGGAGGAACTTCAAAGGGCGTCGGAAGATGTTACGCGAGTTACGGGTCTATTTAGAAGATTAGAAAAAAAAAGAAAAAAGTTCTTGACAATCGAAGGTCAAATGTAGTATATTAGGATAGCTGACGCAGAACAGCCACGGAAAATTCCCGGAGAGACAAAAAAGATGAAAAAAATTAAAAAAAGTTTCAAAAAAGTGTTGACAAGGAATTGAAGAAGTGATATACTGATATAGTTGTCGCTTGAGAGAGCGACAGACAAGACCTTTGAAAATTAAAGAAGACGAACCAAACGTGCAGGGTGGTTTATGGAAACATAAACCGTCAATGAACAAAAGAAATAAATCTGTCGGTGAACAGAATGAGTGAAGACTCAAACTATTAATGAGAGTTTGATCCTGGCTCAGGACGAACGCTGGCGGCGTGCCTAATACATGCAAGTAGAACGCTGAAGCTTGGTGCTTGCACCGAGCGGAGGAGTTGCGAACGGGTGAGTAACGCGTAGGTAACCTGCCTGGTAGCGGGGGATAACTATTGGAAACGATAGCTAATACCGCATAAGAGTGCTAACTGCATGGTAAGCATTTAAAAGATGCAATTGCATCACTACCAGATGGACCTGCGTTGTATTAGCTAGTTGGTGGGGTAACGGCTCACCAAGGCGACGATACATAGCCGACCTGAGAGGGTGATCGGCCACACTGGGACTGAGACACGGCCCAGACTCCTACGGGAGGCAGCAGTAGGGAATCTTCGGCAATGGGGGCAACCCTGACCGAGCAACGCCGCGTGAGTGAAGAAGGTTTTCGGATCGTAAAGCTCTGTTGTAAGAGAAGAACAGCGATGGGAGTGGAAAGTCCATTGTATGACGGTATCTTACCAGAAAGGGACGGCTAACTACGTGCCAGCAGCCGCGGTAATACGTAGGTCCCGAGCGTTGTCCGGATTTATTGGGCGTAAAGCGAGAGCAGGCGGTTTGATAAGTCAGAAGTAAAAGGCTGTGGCTCAACCATAGTATGCTTTTGAAACTGTCGAACTTGAGTGCAGAAGGGGGGAGTGGAATTCCATGTGTAGCGGTGAAATGCGTAGATATATGGAGGAACACCGGTGGCGAAAGCGGCTCTCTGGTCTGTAACTGACGCTGAGTCTCGAAAGCGTGGGGAGCGAACAGGATTAGATACCCTGGTAGTCCACGCCGTAAACGATGAGTGCTAGGTGTTGGGTCCTTTCCGGGATTCAGTGCCGTAGCTAACGCATTAAGCACTCCGCCTGGGGAGTACGACCGCAAGGTTGAAACTCAAAGGAATTGACGGGGGCCCGCACAAGCGGTGGAGCATGTGGTTTAATTCGAAGCAACGCGAAGAACCTTACCAGGTCTTGACATCCCTCTGATCGCTCTAGAGATAGAGTTTTCCTTCGGGACAGAGGTGACAGGTGGTGCATGGTTGTCGTCAGCTCGTGTCGTGAGATGTTGGGTTAAGTCCCGCAACGAGCGCAACCCTTATTGTTAGTTGCCATCATTGAGTTGGGCACTCTAGCGAGACTGCCGGTAATAAACCGGAGGAAGGTGGGGATGACGTCAAATCATCATGCCCCTTATGACCTGGGCTACACACGTGCTACAATGGCTGGTACAACGAGTCGCAAGTCGGTGACGGCAAGCTAATCTCTTAAAGCCAGTCTCAGTTCGGATTGTAGGCTGCAACTCGCCTACATGAAGTCGGAATCGCTAGTAATCGCGGATCAGCACGCCGCGGTGAATACGTTCCCGGGCCTTGTACACACCGCCCGTCACACCACGAGAGTTTGTAACACCCGAAGTCGGTGAGGTAACCTTTTAGGAGCCAGCCGCCTAAGGTGGGATAGATGATTGGGGTGAAGTCGTAACAAGGTAGCCGTATCGGAAGGTGCGGCTGGATCACCTCCTTTCTAAGGAAACGGAACTCTGTACGTAGTCTTCTTTAATTTTGAGAGGTCTTGTGGGGCCTTAGCTCAGCTGGGAGAGCGCCTGCTTTGCACGCAGGAGGTCAGCGGTTCGATCCCGCTAGGCTCCATACAACTGGAAATAGTTGTAGAGATTTGCACATTGAAAATTGAATATCTATATCAAATAGTAACAAGAAAATAAACCGAAAACGCTGTGAATTAATGAGTTTTCTAATTTGAAAGAATTAGGTTAAAAATAAGGTTAAGTTAATAAGGGCGCACGGTGGATGCCTTGGCACTAGGAGCCGAAGAAGGACGTGACTAACGACGAAATGCCTTGGGGAGCTGTAAGTAAGCGATGATCCAGGGATGTCCGAATGGGGGAACCCAACATGTAATGCATGTTATCCATGACTGTTAAGGTCATGCGAAGGAAGACGCAGTGAACTGAAACATCTAAGTAGCTGCAGGAAGAGAAAGCAAAAGCGATTGCCTGAGTAGCGGCGAGCGAAACGGCAGGAGGGCAAACCGAAGAGTTTACTCTTCGGGGTTGTAGGACTGCAATGTGGACTCAGATTTTGTAGAAGAATCTACTGGGAAGTAGAGCCAAAGAGAGTAAAAGCCTCGTATTCGAAACAGAGTCTGTACCTAGCAGAATCCTGAGTACGGCGGGACACGCGAAATCCCGTCGGAATCTGGGAGGACCATCTCCCAACCCTAAATACTCCCTAGTGACCGATAGTGAACCAGTACCGTGAGGGAAAGGTGAAAAGCACCCCGGGAGGGGAGTGAAATAGAACCTGAAACCGTGTGCCTACAACAAGTTCGAGCCCGTTAATGGGTGAGAGCGTGCCTTTTGTAGAATGAACCGGCGAGTTATGATATGATGCGAGGTTAAGTTGAAGAGACGGAGCCGTAGGGAAACCGAGTCTGAATAGGGCGAATTAGTATCATGTTATAGACCCGAAACCATGTGACCTACCCATGAGCAGGTTGAAGGTGCGGTAAAACGCACTGGAGGACCGAACCAGGGCACGTTGAAAAGTGCTTGGATGACTTGTGGGTAGCGGAGAAATTCCAAACGAACTTGGAGATAGCTGGTTCTCTCCGAAATAGCTTTAGGGCTAGCGTCGATGTTAAGTCTCTTGGAGGTAGAGCACTGTTTGGGTGAGGGGTCCATCTCGGATTACCAATCTCAGATAAACTCCGAATGCCAACGAGATATAATCGGCAGTCAGACTGCGAGTGCTAAGATCCGTAGTCGAAAGGGAAACAGCCCAGACCACCAGCTAAGGTCCCAAAATAATTGTTAAGTGGAAAAGGATGTGGGGTTGCACAGACAACTAGGATGTTAGCTTAGAAGCAGCTATTCATTCAAAGAGTGCGTAATAGCTCACTAGTCGAGTGACCCTGCGCCGAAAATGTACCGGGGCTAAAACAATTTACCGAAGCTGTGGATACCTAAATATAGGTATGGTAGGAGAGCGTTCTATGTGTGGCGAAGGTGTACCGTGAGGAGCGCTGGAACGCATAGAAGTGAGAATGCCGGTATGAGTAGCGAAAGATGGGTGAGAATCCCATCCACCGTAAGACTAAGGTTTCCAGGGGAAGGCTCGTCCGCCCTGGGTTAGTCGGGACCTAAGGAGAGACCGAAAGGTGTATCCGATGGCCAACAGGTTGATATTCCTGTACTAGAGTATGAAGTGATGGAGGGACGCAGTAGGCTAACTCAACCGGACGACTGGAAGAGTCCGGCCAAGCAGTAAGGCGTGGTATGAGTCAAATGCTTATACCTATAACGTTGAGCTGTGATGGGGAGCGAAGTATAGTAGCGAAGTGAGTGATGTCACACTGCCAAGAAAAGCTTCTAGCGATGTATCATACTCTACCCGTACCGCAAACCGACACAGGTAGTCGAGGCGAGTAGCCTCAGGTGAGCGAGAGAACTCTCGTTAAGGAACTCGGCAAAATGACCCCGTAACTTCGGGAGAAGGGGTGCTCAGTTAGACTGAGCCGCAGTGAATAGGCCCAAGCAACTGTTTATCAAAAACACAGCTCTCTGCTAAATCGTAAGATGATGTATAGGGGGTGACGCCTGCCCGGTGCTGGAAGGTTAAGAGGAGGGTTTAGCGGTAACGCGAAGATCTGAATTGAAGCCCCAGTAAACGGCGGCCGTAACTATAACGGTCCTAAGGTAGCGAAATTCCTTGTCGGGTAAGTTCCGACCCGCACGAAAGGCGTAATGATTTGGGCACTG
The DNA here is from genome assembly GCF_001623565.1 of Streptococcus marmotae. Classification (NCBI taxonomy): domain Bacteria; kingdom Bacillati; phylum Bacillota; class Bacilli; order Lactobacillales; family Streptococcaceae; genus Streptococcus; species Streptococcus marmotae. The sequence continues at coordinate 863,683 of NZ_CP015196.1, forward strand.
TCTCAACGAGAGACTCGGTGAAATTTTAGTACCTGTGAAGATGCAGGTTACCCGCGACAGGACGGAAAGACCCCATGGAGCTTTACTGCAGTTTGATATTGAGTGTCTGTACCACATGTACAGGATAGGTAGGAGCCTAAGAGATCGGGACGCCAGTTTCGATGGAGGCGTTGTTGGGATACTACCCTTGTGTTATGGCCACTCTAACCCGGATAGGTGATCCCTATCGGAGACAGTGTCTGACGGGCAGTTTGACTGGGGCGGTCGCCTCCTAAAAGGTAACGGAGGCGCCCAAAGGTTCCCTCAGATTGGTTGGAAATCAATCGTAGAGTGTAAAGGTATAAGGGAGCTTGACTGCGAGAGCAACAACTCGAGCAGGGACGAAAGTCGGGCTTAGTGATCCGGTGGTTCCGCATGGAAGGGCCATCGCTCAACGGATAAAAGCTACCCTGGGGATAACAGGCTTATCTCCCCCAAGAGTTCACATCGACGGGGAGGTTTGGCACCTCGATGTCGGCTCGTCGCATCCTGGGGCTGTAGTCGGTCCCAAGGGTTGGGCTGTTCGCCCATTAAAGCGGCACGCGAGCTGGGTTCAGAACGTCGTGAGACAGTTCGGTCCCTATCCGTCGCGGGCGTAGGAAATTTGAGAGGATCTGCTCCTAGTACGAGAGGACCAGAGTGGACTTACCGCTGGTGTACCAGTTGTCTCGCCAGAGGCATCGCTGGGTAGCTATGTAGGGAAGGGATAAACGCTGAAAGCATCTAAGTGTGAAACCCACCTCAAGATGAGATTTCCCATAACGTTCAGTTAGTAAGAGCCCTGAGAGAAGATCAGGTAGATAGGTTGGGAGTGGAAGTTGTGTGAGCAATGGAGCGGACCAATACTAATCGCTCGAGGACTTATCCAAAGAAAAAAAGATTCAACGAGCTTACAGCGTAAGGAAGACTTGTGACGAATTGATATGATATTCAATTTTGAGTGTGTAAATACTCAGAAGATAGTTAAGTGACGATAGCCTAGGAGATACACCTGTACCCATGCCGAACACAGTAGTTAAGCCCTAGAACGCCGGAAGTAGTTGGGGGTTGCCCCCTGTGAGATATGGTAGTCGCTTAGCTATTATCCGCCATAGCTCAGTTGGTAGTAGCGCATGACTGTTAATCATGATGTCGTAGGTTCGAGTCCTACTGGCGGAGTAAAGAGATATCTTTAATTTATTTTATGGTCCGTTGGTCAAGGGGTTAAGACACCGCCTTTTCACGGCGGTAACACGGGTTCGAATCCCGTACGGACTATAAAGTTGGAGGATTACCCAAGTCTGGCTGAAGGGAACGGTCTTGAAAACCGTCAGGCGTGTAAAAGCGTGCGTGGGTTCGAATCCCACATCCTCCTTTTAAATAATAGTATCGCGGGATGGAGCAGCTAGGTAGCTCGTCGGGCTCATAACCCGAAGGTCGTAGGTTCAAATCCTGCTCCCGCAATTTGATTGTGGACTTGGCTCGGTAGCTCAGTTGGTAGAGCAATGGATTGAAGCTCCATGTGTCGGCGGTTCGATTCCGTCTCGCGCCATTAAATTAATATTTAGGAAGGGTAGCGAAGAGGCTAAACGCGGCGGACTGTAAATCCGCTCCTTCGGGTTCGGGGGTTCGAATCCCTCCCCTTCCATACCTTTACGGGCATAGTTTAAAGGTAGAACTAAGGTCTCCAAAACCTTCAGTGTGGGTTCAATTCCTACTGCCCGTGTTATATTATGGCGGGTGTGGTGAAGTGGTTAACACATCAGATTGTGGCTCTGACATTCGTGGGTTCGATTCCCATCACTCGCCTATTTTATTATTGGGGTATAGCCAAGCGGTAAGGCAAGGGACTTTGACTCCCTCATGCGTTGGTTCGAATCCAGCTACCCCAGTTATCATATATTAGCCGGCGTGGCGGAATTGGCAGACGCGCTGGACTCAAAATCCAGTGTCCGCAAGGACGTGCCGGTTCGACCCCGGCCGCCGGTATGGTTGATATGACAAGGTTTTTCAAACTTTGTCTTTTTCTTTCTCTGGATAGATGTCATTCTCTTCGTTGTTGATGTGAGCTTCTCTGAGAGTGATGAAAGAATAAGGAATTATGTAATACTTAACAAAAATCAAATTCTGATGTATCATAGTCCTATGAACGCTACACAAGAACAAATCACAGAACTCAAATCAGCTCTCAAGGCTAAACACCTCTCTGCCTATCACAAACGGATTCAAGCGGTCTATTTACGCTCTCAAAAGTTGACCTACAAGGCCATTTCTGACTTAATCGGTTTATCTCATGATACGATTTGGCGTTTGGTGAAAAAATATGAACAAGAAGGCCTCTCTGCCCTTACCCATGATGCACGAGGGGGGCGTCATCGTTCTTATCTTACTTACGAAGAAGAAAAAGCATTCTTAGAAGAACAGTTTGTTGGTAGTGCTTCAGACCAATTTGTCACTATTGCAGAAATGCACGAGGCTTATCAAACTAAAATTGGGAAACAAACGACGCGAGAAGGGTTTTATGCACTGTTGAAGCGTCACGGTTGGCGCAAAGTAACACCAAGACCTGAACACCCTAAAAAGGGCAGATGCCAAAACGATTTTGGCGTCTAAAAATAAAATATACCTTCAAGAAGACGAGAAAGCGCTTTAAGAAGGCTCTATAATATCTGTAGTGGGTACGCCCGCCACAGAGATTATGGAGCCTTTTTCAGTGTAGAAAAAAAGTCCCATATGACCTATAATGAAAAGCGACAAAAATATCATTTAGAAAGACTCATATGGAACAACTAAATCTTATCACAAATTTTCTCAAAATGAAAGACAAAAATATCACTATCACTAATGAATGCGACATGGGAACACACTTAGAACTCCACGGTCGCTTGGATTACACAGCCCCTAAATGCCCTTCCTGCAAGGGACAAATGGCTAAGTACGACTTCCAGAAAGCCTCTAAAATCCCCTACTTAGAAACTGCTGGCTACCCGCTACTTATCCGCCTTCGAAAGCGTCGTTTCAAGTGCAAGGAATGTGGGAAAATGGCGGTCGCTGAAACTCCTATTGTTAAGAAAAACCATCAAATCTCTGTCGATGTCAACCAGAAAATCGCACAATTACTCATCGAAAAGCAAGCAATGACACATATCGCACACAGACTCTCCATTTCTACATCTACAGTTATTCGAAAACTCAATGAGTTTAAATTTGAAACGGATTGGGATAAGCTTCCAGAAGTCATGTCCTGGGATGAGTATGCCTTCAAGAAAGGGAAAATGAGCTTTATCGCTCAAGATTTTGACACAAATAACATCATCGCTATCCTTGATGGAAGAACGCAAGCAACCATCCGAAATCACTTTCTGAGATACCCTAGACAGGTCAGAAACCGCGTTAAAATCATCATTATGGACATGTTTAGCCCCTATTATGTCCTCGCTAAGAAGCTTTTTCCGAATGCCAAAATAGTGCTTGATCGCTTCCACATTTTGCAACATCTCAGCCGTGCTATGAACCGTCTCAGCATACAAATCATGAAGCAATTCGACAGAAAATCGCATGAATACAAAACGCTCAAACGATACTGGAAACTGGTACAACAAGATAGCCGTAAACTCAGTGACAAGCGGTTTTACCGCCCTACATTTCGCATGCACTTAACCAACCAGGAGATTGTCGCTAAACTGATAGGCTATTCTCAAGAACTGAGAGAACACTACGAGCTCTATCAACTACTGCTTTTTCACTTCCAGGAGAAGCAAGCTGACCAGTTTTTTGGACTTATCCAAGACGCTCGGCAGACTGTCGACCCGATTTTCCAGACCGTATTTAATACCTTTTTGAAGGACAAGGATAAGATTCTCAACGCCATGGAATTGCCTTACTCAAATGCCAAACTTGAGGCGACGAATAATCTCATCAAAGTCATCAAACGCAATGCCTTTGGCTTTCGAAACTTTGAAAACTTTAAAAAGCGGATTTTCATTGCTTTAAACATAAAACGAGAGAAGACCAATTTGGTCCTCTCTAGGTGTTAGCTTTTCATCTACCCACTACAGTTGACAAAGAGCCTTTAAGAATAGTAGACGCTACCAGAAGGTCAGACTCATGTATCAAGATGAAGCAGGATTCGGACGGATTAGTAAAATTGGGAAGTCTTGGGTGCCAAAAGGAGTACGACCTCATGTTCACAGCCACTATATTCGAGAATATCGCTACTGCTATGGAGCTGTTGATGCCCATACGGGGGAATCTTTCTTTATCATTGCTGGGGGTGTAACACCGATTGGATGAATGAATTTTTAAGACAACTGTCTCAAGCCTACCCTAATGACTACATTTTACTCGTGATGGATAACGCCGTATGGCATAAATCACGGACGTTAGAGAAACCTGCCAACATTGGCTTTGAGTTCATTCCACCTTATACCTCTGAGATGAATCCCATTGAACAAGTCTGGGCTGAGATTCGTAAGAGAGGTTTCAAGAATAAGGCCTTTAAGACGCTTGACGATGTCATTAGCAAGCTGCAAGAGGTGATTCAACGTCTGCATTGGTCTGTGTTAAAACCCATTGTTCATAGAAATTGGCTCTTTTCAGATTTTGATGTTAAATGAGTATAAAATGAGTTTCGAATGAAAATGAAATGAAAAATACTTGATTTTTTTTATTTTTATGATAAAATTAACTAGTTAATTAAGTGATTAAGGATTGGTATATGAGATGGAACAATTAGCTCATCAGATTGATCGGAGTTTACATGAGATTATACTGAGTTCGGAGAATCAGTTAGAGATTTTAGTGGGGACTTGTCAAAGTGAAATGCATTTGACGAATACTCAAGAGCATATTTTGATGTTGATTGAAAATAATGCGTTTACGAATAAGGAAATCGCAAAACAATTGAACGTTAGTCAGGCTGCCATTACAAAGGCGATTAAGGCCTTGATTGCTCAAGACTTATTAGTGGCTGTTCGGGACAGTCGAGATGCGAGAATTGTACGGTATAGCTTGACAGATGTCGCTAAGCCAATTGCCGCAGAACATGCACATCACCATGCTCACACACTAGCCTCTTATGAGGAATTGGTTGGTCATTATTCAGAAGAAGAGCAAGTGATTATTGGTCGTTTTTTGACTGATTTAGTAAAAAAGATTCGGAAGGAAATATGAGATATATTACAGTAGAGGATTTATCGTTTGTATACGATCAAGAGCCTGTTTTAGAACATATCCATTATCATCTAGATAGTGGAGAATTTGTGACATTAACAGGTGAAAATGGAGCAGCAAAGACTACCTTGATCAAAGCTACTTTAGGTATTTTAAAGCCAAGGAAGGGAAAGGTCACGATTTCAGAGACAAGTATTGCTGGGAAAAAGTTAAGAATGGCCTATTTGCCTCAGCAGATTGCAAGTTTTAACGCTGGTTTCCCAAGTACAGTTTATGAATTTGTTAAATCAGGACGCTATCCTCGGCAAGGGTGGTTTCGACGGTTGACAAGCCATGATGAGGAGCACATTCGGACGAGTTTAGAGTCTGTTGGGATGTGGGAGCACAAGGACAAGCGACTTGGTTCCTTGAGTGGTGGTCAGAAGCAACGGGCGGTGATTGCTCGCATGTTTGCCTCAGATCCGGATATTTTTATTTTGGATGAACCGACAACAGGGATGGATAGTGGGACGAAGGCCGCTTTTTATGAGTTAATGCACCATAGTGCGAAAAAGCATGGGAAATCTATTTTGATGATTACACATGATGCGGATGAATTACGCAACTATGCTGATCGAAATATTTATCTTGTACGAGATCAAGCCTCTCCTTGGCGTTGTTTTAATGTGCATGATAGGAAAGAGGGGGTAACGCATGGGTAATGTGCTCGATTTTTCGATATTTCATTATGAATTTATGCAACGAGCTTTTCTAGCCATTATTGCGATGAGTTTATTTTCCCCTATATTAGGTGTGTTTCTGATTTTGCGCCGTCAGAGTTTGATGAGTGATACACTCAGTCACGTATCGTTAGCTGGGGTGGCTTTTGGACTTGTTTTGGGAATCTCCCCTACGGTTTCGACAATCTTGATCGTCATTATCGCAGCAATCTTTTTAGAATACTTACGAACCTTATATAAGAGTTTTATGGAGATTGGAACAGCTATTCTGATGTCAACCGGTCTTGCTGTTTCCTTGATTGTCATGAGTCGTTCAGGTGGTAAGAGTAGCTTGAGTTTAGAGCAATATTTGTTTGGGTCAATCGTGACCATTAGTCAAGAACAGGTGATTGCCTTGTTTGCGATTGCAGCGGTTGTATTAATCTTGACCTTGCTCTTTTTACGACCTATGTATATTTTGACCTTTGATGAAGATACAGCTTTTGTAGATGGGCTACCTGTTCGCGCTATGTCTATTGCCTTTAATGTGGTGACAGGGGTCGCTATTGCGCTCATGATTCCAGCAGCAGGGGCTTTACTGGTTTCAACGATTATGGTTTTGCCCGCTTCGATTGCCCTTCGTCTAGGAAAAAGCTTTAAAATGGTAATTGGAATTGGAATGCTGACTGGATTTGTGGGAATGCTTTCTGGTTTGTTTATGTCTTATTATGCAGAAACACCAGCTAGTGCCAGTATCACCCTAATTTTTATTGGGATTTTTTTACTTGTCAATTTGGCAAATAAATGGAAAAGATAGGAGAAATAATGAAAAAAGTTTTAGTAGCGATGATGGGGGTCTGTCTTATTTTGTTAGCAGCATGTGCTTCCAAGACTGAATCTGCTAAGAAGAATCTTCAAATTGTAACGACCTTTTATCCGGTCTATGAATTTACCAAGCAAGTAGTTGGGGATGAGGCTGATGTTTCTCTCTTGGTAAAAGCAGGGACAGAACCACATGATTTTGAACCTTCAGCCAAGAATATTGCAGAAATTCAAGAAGCGGATGTTTTTGTCTATGAAAATGAAAATATGGAAACATGGGTACCAGATGTGTTGGCGTCTGTTGATACTAAAAAAGTCAATGTGATTAAGGCGACAGAAGGAATGCTTCTCTTACCTGGTGGTGAGGAAGAAGAGGATCATGATCATGGAGAAGAAGGTCATCATCATGAATTCGACCCTCATGTTTGGTTGTCACCAGAGCGAGCTGTTCATCTTGTAGAGGCGATTCGTGATGGTTTGGTTGCTAAATACCCAGACAAAAAAGAAGTATTTGAAAAGAATGCAGCTGCCTATGTGCAAAAATTAGAAGCGTTGCATGCAAATTATCAAAAGACCTTGTCAAATGCTAAACAGAAGTATTTTGTGACTCAACATACAGCCTTTGCCTATCTAGCATTGGATTATGGTTTGAAGCAGGTATCTATTACAGGAGTATCTGCGGATCAGGAACCAACTCCGTCTCGTTTGTCAGAGTTAACGAAATATATCAAACAGTATGGGATTAAGTATATTTACTTTGAAGAAAATGCTTCAAAAGCAGTAGCTGAAACCCTGTCAAAAGAAACAGGTGTGGAATTGGCAGTTTTAAATCCATTGGAAAGTTTGACAGATGAAGATGTGAAAAATGGAGCAGATTATCTTTCAGTCATGGAAGAAAATTTGAAGGCCTTGGAAAAAACAACGAGTCAAGCTGGGCCAGAGATTCAACCAGAAGCTGGGGAAGAAGCAACAAAGACAGTCTATGCAGGTTATTTTGAAGATAATGCTGTTAAAGACAGAACCTTGTCGGATTATGTGGGAGAATGGCAGTCCGTGTATCCGTATCTAGTCGATGGTACTTTTAACCAAGTCTTTGATTATAAGGCGAAATTAAGCGGTCAAATGACAGCAGAAGAATACAAGGCTTATTATGATAAAGGTTATAAGACAGATGTTGAACAAATCAACATCACAGACGATACCATGGAGTTTGTCGTCAAAGGGCAGTCTGAAAAGTATACTTATAAATATGTTGGTTACAAAATTTTGAACTATAAGAAAGGAAATCGTGGGGTTCGTTTCTTGTTTGAAGCGACCGAAGCCAATGCAGGACGTTTCAAGTATGTTCAGTTTAGTGACCACAATATTGCACCGGTAAAAACAGGTCATTTCCATATCTACTTTGGTGGAGAGAGTCAAGAAAAATTACTGGAAGAATTGGATAATTGGCCGACCTATTATCCAGATGAGATGACAGGTCTTGAAATCGGTCAAGAAATGCTATCGCATTAAGATGCTAAAAGGAGCTAACGTGTGTTTAGCTCTTTTTTACATTATGTAAGAGGGAATGGTTGACATTTTTTGACTACAAGCGTAAACTTTAAAAGAAAGGAGGTGCTGTAATGGAACAAATGATATCAGCTGCGGAGTGGCAGGTAATGCGTGTGATTTGGGCTCATCCAGGGTATACCTCGAGTCAGATTCTCTCGGCTTTACAAGAAGGATTTGACTGGCAGGTTTCGACTGTTAAGACGCTCTTAGGCCGGTTGCGGAAAAAATCCTATTTGGAGATGAAAAAAGTGGGAGGCCAATATTACTACTATCCTTTAGTAGAGGAAAGGGGGCATGTGCAGCGACAGCTTCAGGTGTTGCTAGATACTATGTGTTCTACTAGGCATGGCGAGTTGGTTAGCCAGCTCTTAGAAATGGGACAGTTTTCGCGTTCAGATTTACAGAGCCTAGGAGAACGAATCGCTCAACAAGAATCATCAGCACCAGAACAAATTGCCTGTCATTGTTTAGCAGGTCAGTGTACTTGTCATCATCATAAGGAGAATACCCATGCAAAAAATTAAGTTAAGCAATCTATCATGCCAAAATTGTGTCAGACATGTAAAAGATCATTTTCAGGCCATGTCTGGTGTAGAGGAAGTATCGATTGATTTAACACATCAAATCGCAACAGTCGCGACAAGCGTTAGCCATGCGCTATCTGATTATCAAGCAAGCCTTGCTGATACGGTTTATGAAGCGCTTGAGATAGTGGACTAAGAAAAAGCCATAATCAACAGATGTTATTCTGCTGATGTCATGGCTTTTTATAGTGAATTGAATAAAGGTTAGGACATCGTTCAGTCGCTTTGATGAACGCCAGTTCTATCTGCAGCTCCTTGCCTTGTCCTATTCCTTTCTCAATCCACTATATTTGTTAGTGTTTAGTTGGTGAACGAAGTCTTCTAATGGTATGATTTGTTTCTGAACTTCAATTCTATCCCAAAACCCGTCCTCTTTTTGCCGTGGGATAAGATGGGAATGAAAATGTGTCCCCTCGTCCATTAGATTTTTGTCATTGCGTAGAAGAGTGACACCGTCAATGGGGAGTATCTCCTCCATAAGAGTGATCATCTCTTGCTCTAGCTCTGCTAGCTCATGAAGAAGGGGCAAGGGGAGTTCAGACAGGCTGGTAAAATGGTCTTTACTGATTATCAAGAGGTGCCCTGTCTGAATGGGGTCTATATCCCAAACTAGTTTGAAATGTCTGCTCTGATACAGAATGGCTTCCTCTGAAATATTGCGACAAAAGATACAAGGCATAATCTGCTCCCTTTTTTAAGATGAGATAGTAAAAACTGAGAGCAGGTCCCAGTTTTTATGGTTAATAGGTAACAACGAAATATTTTTTCTTACCACGGCGGATAACGGTCAATTCGTTTTCGAGTTTGTCAGCATCTGTCAATGCATAGTCAAGATCCTGTACGCGGTCTCCGTTAATGTAAATCGCACCATTTTGAACATCTTCACGAGCTTGACGCTTAGAATTCACAACACCTGCCGTCACAAGGAGTTCGACAATGTTGAGGCTATCCTCTGCTGTTACAGTGTAGTTTGGTACGCCACGAAGTCCTTGTTTGAGTTCTTTGACAGAAAGTTTTTTGATATTTCCTGCAAACAGTTGCTCAGTAATGTTTAGTGCTTCTTTGTAAGCTGCTTCACCGTGAACCAAGGTCACCACTTCACGGGCAAGGATTTTTTGGGCTAGGCGTTCATGAGGTGCTGCTTCAAATTGTTTTCGGATTTCTTCGATTTCGTCAAGTGGTAAGAAGGTGAAAATTTTCAAGAAACGAACAGCATCGGCGTCCATGACATTCATCCAAAATTGGTACATTTCGTATGGTGAAGTCTTATCAGCATTGAGCCAAACAGCGTTTCCTTCTGATTTTCCGAATTTTTTACCAGTTGCATCGGTAATGAGTGGCACAGTGATGACATGGCCAGTCTTGTCTGCCTTACGGCGGAGCAATTCAGTTCCGGCAGTCATATTGCCCCACTGGTCACTTCCGCCAATTTGGAGAGTGACGTTATGCAGGCGATTGAGTTCATAGAAGTCAAAGCCTTGCATGATTTGGTAGGCAAATTCTGTGTAGGAAATCCCTGTTTCAATCCGCTTTTTCACTGATTCCTTACTCATCATGTAGTTGACCGTGAAGTATTTTCCGATGTCACGCAAGAAATCAATAAAGCTGATGCTCGCGAACCAATCGTAGTTGTTGGTCATGACAGCCTTGTTGTCCCCATTTTCAAAATCAAGGAAACGTTCTAGTTGGGCTTGGATACTTTTCACCCAGCTATCCACTGTATCTTTTGTTTGCAAGCTCCGTTCGGTATCTTTGAAAGAAGGATCGCCAATCAGACCAGTTGCTCCTCCCACGAGTGGGTAAGGTTTGTGACCAGCTAGTTGCAAGTGACGGTTGACAATAATTGGGACCAGGTGTCCTAAATGTAGGCTGTCGGCAGTGGGATCGTAACCTGTATAATAAGAGACTTGACCCTCTTCTAAGGCTTTTCGTAAAGCATCTTCATCTGTGGTTTGAAAAACCAAGCCACGTTCTTTTAGCTCATCAAAAATGTGCATGTCTCTTCTCCTTTTTAAGTTTTTTCGTTAGCTTCCATTGTACCATATTTTGGGGACAATCGTGTAAGAAAATTTCGTAAAATACGAAAAAATGTGATAAAATAAGGAGAATAAGGAGTTTTGTATGACGACTAAATTACCGAAGAAAAAAGAAGAAACAAAAGAAAATGTTTCTTTGACAATCAGAGATATAGCTGGAATCGGTCTGCGCACGTTAAAATTGTTAGTGGATTTTGGAGCTATTTTATTATTCTTACTTGGAGTGCTGGGGACAGGTCTTGGTTTGGGGTATGTTGCCAGTTTATTTGATAAGGTGGAAGTACCTGACTCTACAGACTTGGTCAAGCAGGTGACGGCAGTTAGCCGTATTTCAAAAGTGGTTTATGCAGATGGAAGTATGATTTCAGAAGTCAATTCGGATTTGCTTCGTCTTCCTGTCGAGAGTGATGCTATTTCAGATAATGTGAAACATGCTGTTATTGCAACTGAGGATGCAACTTTTGAAAGCCATGATGGTGTAGTTCCTAAGGCGGTCTTGCGAGCAGCGCTTGGTTCTGCAGGAGTTGGATCATCAAGTGGCGGTTCGACATTGACTCAACAGTTGATTAAGCAGCAGATTGTCGGGGATGCACCGACCTTTAGTCGAAAGGCTAATGAAATTATATCAGCTCTCGCCTTAGAGCGGACGATGAGCAAGGAAGAGATTTTAACGACCTATCTAAATGTTTCTCCTTTTGGGCGGAACAATCAAGGGCGCAACATAGCAGGGGTTGAGGCTGCAGCTAAGGGTATTTTTGGAAAATCGGCTAAGGAGTTGACCGTTCCTCAGGCAGCTTTTATCGCAGGTTTGCCACAAAGTCCAATTGTTTATACGCCCTATTCTGCTACAGGTGGGTTTAAGTCGGATGAAAATATGGCTTATGGAATTGCTCGGTCAAAAGAAGTCTTGTACAACATGTACCGCACAGGGTATTTGACACAAGAAGATTATGATACCTATGTGGCCTATGATATAAAACAGGATTTTATTGCACCAGCACCCGTGACGAAGGATACGAAAGACTTTCTTTACTATGCGGTGATGGAAGAAGCTCAAGAAGCCATGTATCAGTATCTGGTCAAGCGAGACAAGGTGTCTGATAATGATTTAAAAAATGACAAGACAGTTGCGGCCTACGAGGAATTGGCGCAGCAAGAATTGAGTCAAGGTGGGTATACTGTAACGAGTACCATCGATAAGACCATTTACCAGACGATGCAAAATATCGTTGCAACCTATGGATATATCTTAGATACGGGACCTGGTTTTGTTGAAACTGGAACGGTTCTGTTGGACAATAAAACCGGAGCTATTCTTGGATTTATCGGCGGTAGAGATTACACGAACAATCAAAACAACCATGCGCTTCATACAAAGCGCTCGCCGGGTTCAACGGTTAAGCCTTTTTTGGCTTACGGAGTGGCGATTGATCAAGGAATGATGGGCTCAGCTAGTGTATTATCCAATTATCCGACAACCTTTTCTGATGGCATGCAGATCATGCACGGTACGAGCAGAGGGACGGGGAAGATGAATTTGCAAGAGGCGCTCAATGTGTCCGCAAATATTCCTGCCTTTTGGACCTACAAAATGTTGCGGAATGCAGGTGTCAATGTCAAGTCTTATATGGACAAAATGAACTATGACATTGATTTATATGACATTGAAAGTTTACCACTAGGTGGTGGTATTGAGACGACAGTTGCAGACAATACAAACGCATATCAAGCATTGGCAAATGGTGGAGTATACAATAAACATTACATCGTTGAAAAAATTACAGCGCATGATGGAACAGTAGTGTATGAGCATGAAGCGAAACCTGTTCAAGTCTACTCAAAAGCGACAGCAAGCATTATGACGAATTTGCTTCATGGTCCAATTACCTCTGGAATCACAACTAGCTTCTTGAGTCGATTATCAGGAATCAATCCACAAGCGGCTAGCAGTGATTTGATTGGGAAAACAGGTACGAGTAATGATTATGTTGATATTTGGCTGATGCTTGCGACACCGCAGTTTACAATTGGAACGTGGGCTGGAAATGATGAGAATTTAGAGATGGATTCTTTGTCCAGTTATAACAACAATGCCCAGTATATGGCTTATCTCATGAGTGCCTTGCATCAGGTCAATCCTTCGCTATTTGAAGGTCGTTTCCAGTTAGATGACAGCGTGGTGGCCTCTAGTGTACTTGCTTCAACAGGACAACGACCAGCTAGTGTGCAGGTCAATGGCGTAACCATTACCCCTCCAGGCCCACTTGTTACAAGTTACTGGGCGAAGAATGGCGCTCCTACAACAGATTATCGCTTTATGATTGGTGGGACAGAAAGTGATTATTATCAGGCTTGGAGTAGCTTGTTACCGCCGCCTCCAAGTTCAAGTAGCAGTACAAAACGTTCTTCTAGTCGTTCTTCGACTGAGTCGACTGCTTCATCGTCGCAGTCGACCACCGTTCCAGGTAGCAGTTCAAACCCATAGGCCAACGAAATATGTCATCAGCTAGGGGAACGATTCCGTTTGAGGACTATTCCTCTAGCTGATTTTTTGCTGACTAAATTCTCAGAGTAAGTTCTACCTTATTTTTCTGTCTCAGTCTAACTTCTCGTTTTTTATCACACCTAGAACTTACCCTGAGATTTTACGCTGGCGTAAAGAACTGGGTGAAACAGTTGAAAAAAGCATGAAAATAGTGTATAATGTATTTAAATTATTTGTCGTGTGTTTTGTCTGAAATATTGTCCAGGCAAGGCTTGCAGCAGTTAAATCGGGCTTAGTTAAGGAAGATTTAGCTGCTCTTTTTGTGCTTATTTTTGGTATCTAAAAGCAATTGTCATCAATTCTTAAAGATTCTAAAAATTCAGACAAAACGACAATGTATGGTCTTATTAGCTAGACCTAGAGAAAAAAGAAGGAGTTAAAAACTTGGCAGGACATGAAGTTCAGTACGGCAAGCACCGTACCCGTCGTAGTTTTTCAAGAATTAAAGAAGTTCTTGATTTACCAAATTTGATTGAAATTCAAACTGACTCATTCAAAGAATTTTTGGATCACGGTCTGAAAGAAGTTTTTGAAGATGTACTTCCAGTATCCAACTTTACAGATACAATGGAACTGGAATTTGTTGGTTATGAATTAAAAGAACCAAAGTATACCTTAGAAGAAGCACGTATTCATGATGCGAGTTACTCAGCGCCAATCTTTGTGACCTTCCGTTTGATTAACAAAGAGACAGGTGAAATTAAGACACAAGAAGTCTTCTTTGGTGAGTTCCCAATTATGACTGAAATGGGAACCTTTATCATCAATGGTGGTGAGCGGATTATTGTTAGTCAGCTCGTGCGTTCTCCAGGTGTTTACTTCAATGATAAGGTTGATAAAAATGGGAAGATTGGCTATGGTTCAACCGTTATTCCAAACCGTGGTGCCTGGTTAGAGCTAGAGACAGACTCAAAAGACATTGCCTACACACGGATTGACCGTACTCGTAAGATTCCATTTACAACTCTTGTTCGTGCACTTGGATTCTCAGGTGATGATGAAATCTTTGACATCTTTGGTGATAGTGAGCTAGTGCGCAATACCATTGAAAAAGATATTCACAAAAACCCAGCTGACTCACGTACAGATGAAGCCTTAAAGGAAATTTATGAACGTCTTCGTCCAGGTGAACCGAAGACAGCAGAAAGCTCACGTAGCTTGTTGACAGCGCGTTTCTTTGACCCACGTCGTTATGACTTAGCTCCTGTAGGTCGTTATAAAATCAACAAAAAATTGAATCTTCGTACTCGCTTGCTCAATCAAACATTGGCTGAACATGTGATTAATGGTGAGACAGGAGAAATTGTCCTTGAGGCTGGAACGGTCTTGAATCGCGATGTCCTTGAGGCTATCGAAGAACAATTTGACGAATTGAACTTGGTTGAATACAGCCCGAATGACGCTGCTGTTGTGGTAGAGCCAGTCTTGCTTCAAAAATTCAAGATTGTAGCGCCGACAGACCCAGACCGTGTTGTAACAGTTATCGGGAATGCCAATCCAGCAGAAAACGTCCGTATCATTACACCGGCAGATATCTTGGCTGAAATGAGTTACTTCTTAAACCTTGCTGAAGGTCTTGGGCGTGTGGATGACATTGACCACCTTGGAAACCGTCGGATTCGTGCGGTTGGAGAATTGCTTGCCAACCAAGTACGCATTGGTTTAACACGTATGGAGCGTAACCTTCGTGAACGCATGAGTGTGCAAGATAACGAAGTGTTAACTCCGCAACAAATTATTAATATCCGTCCTGTAACTGCTGCAATCAAAGAATTCTTCGGCTCTTCCCAGTTGTCACAGTTCATGGACCAACACAACCCGCTATCAGAATTGTCCCACAAACGCCGTCTATCAGCCTTAGGACCTGGTGGTTTGACTCGTGACCGTGCTGGTTATGAAGTTCGTGACGTGCATTATACCCACTATGGTCGTATGTGTCCGATTGAAACGCCTGAAGGACCAAATATCGGTTTGATTAACAACTTGTCTTCCTATGGACATTTGAATCGATATGGCTTCATCCAAACTCCTTACCGTAAGATCGATCGTGCGACTGGTACGGTGACAAATGAAATTGTCTGGTTGACTGCTGATGAAGAAGATGCCTATATCGTAGCGCAATCAACTTCTCCACTTGATGAGAATAACCGTTTTGTAGACAAGATTGTCATGGGACGTCATCAAGGGAATAACCAAGAATTTCCAGCAGAATCTGCGGATTTCATGGATGTGTCTCCTAAGCAGGTAGTTGCTGTTGCGACAGCATGTATTCCCTTCCTTGAAAACGATGACTCCAACCGTGCCCTCATGGGTGCCAACATGCAACGTCAGGCTGTGCCGTTGATTGATCCAAAAGCTCCTTATGTAGGAACGGGTATGGAATATCAAGCAGCTCATGATTCAGGTGCAGCAGTTATTGCCCAGCATGACGGGAAAGTTACCTATGCAGATGCAGACAAGGTTGAAGTACGCCGTGAAGACGGATCACTTGATATTTATCGCATTCAAAAATTCCGCCGTTCAAACTCAGGTACAGCTTATAACCAACGCACATTGGTGAAAGTTGGCGATACCGTTGAAAAGGGTGACTTTATCGCTGATGGACCGTCTATGGAAAATGGAGAAATGGCGCTTGGACAAAACCCAATCGTTGCCTATATGACTTGGGAAGGGTATAACTTCGAGGATGCGGTTATCATGAGTGAGCGTTTGGTGAAAGACGATGTCTATACATCTGTTCACTTGGAAGAATACGAATCTGAAACCCGTGATACCAAGTTGGGTCCTGAAGAAATTACTCGTGAAATTCCAAACGTTGGTGAAGATGCACTGAAAGATTTGGATGAAATGGGAATTATCCGTATTGGTGCAGAGGTAAAAGAAGGCGACATCCTTGTTGGTAAAGTAACTCCAAAGGGTGAAAAAGACCTTTCGGCGGAAGAACGTCTCCTCCACGCTATCTTTGGTGATAAATCTCGAGAAGTTCGTGATACTTCTCTTCGTGTGCCTCACGGTGCTGATGGCGTCGTTCGTGATGTGAAAATCTTTACCCGTGCTAACGGTGACGAATTGCAATCAGGTGTCAACATGCTGGTTCGTGTTTATATCGCTCAAAAACGGAAGATTAAGGTCGGAGATAAGATGGCGGGACGCCACGGAAATAAAGGGGTTGTCTCTCGTATCGTACCTGTTGAGGATATGCCATACCTTCCAGATGGAACACCGGTTGATATCATGTTGAACCCACTTGGGGTACCATCTCGGATGAATATCGGACAGGTTATGGAGCTTCACCTTGGAATGGCAGCTCGTAACTTGGGCATTCACATCGCGACACCAGTCTTTGACGGGGCAAGTTCAGAAGACTTGTGGTCAACGGTTAAAGAAGCAGGCATGGATAGTGATGCCAAGACTATTCTTTACGATGGACGGACAGGTGAGCCATTTGATAACCGTGTGTCTGTTGGGGTCATGTACATGATTAAACTCCACCACATGGTCGATGATAAACTTCATGCTCGTTCAGTAGGACCTTACTCACTCGTTACCCAACAACCTCTTGGAGGTAAGGCTCAATTTGGTGGACAACGTTTTGGTGAGATGGAGGTTTGGGCCCTTGAAGCTTATGGTGCTTCAAACGTTCTCCAAGAAATCTTGACTTACAAGTCTGATGATGTTAACGGTCGTTTGAAAGCCTATGAAGCCATTACCAAAGGAAAGCCAATTCCAAAACCAGGTGTACCGGAGTCTTTCCGCGTATTGGTCAAAGAATTGCAATCACTTGGTCTTGACATGCGTGTTCTTGATGAAGATGATCAAGAAGTCGAGCTCCGTGATCTTGATGAAGGCGAAGATGATGACATCATTCACGTAGATGATTTAGAAAAAGCGCGTGCAAAAGCTGCAGCCGATGCTGCCGCAGCATTTGCAGCAGAAGCCGAATCAGAAGAATAAGGATGTGCAGAAGCAGGATATGTATCTGTTTCTGCAACCTCCTCTTGTTAGAAATGAAGAAAGGGATTATTAGTGGTTGACGTAAATCGATTTAAAAGTATGCAAATCACTTTAGCTTCTCCCAATAAGGTCCGTTCATGGTCTTATGGTGAAGTTAAAAAACCTGAAACAATCAACTATCGTACACTTAAACCAGAGCGTGATGGACTCTTTGATGAAGTCATCTTTGGTCCAACAAAAGACTGGGAATGCTCTTGTGGAAAGTACAAGCGAATTCGTTACAAGGGAATCGTTTGTGACCGTTGTGGTGTAGAGGTTACGCGAGCTAAAGTACGCCGTGAGCGGATGGGGCACATTGAGTTGAAAGCACCCATTTCACATATTTGGTATTTCAAAGGAATTCCAAGCCGTATGGGCTTGACCTTGGATATGAGTCCACGTGATTTGGAAGAAGTTATTTACTTCGCTGCCTACGTAGTCATTGATCCAAAAGATACACCGCTTGAACACAAGTCTATTTTAACGGAACGTGAATACCGTGAAAAATTACGTGAGTATGGATTTGGATCATTCGTTGCGAAAATGGGAGCAGAAGCGATTCAAGACCTGTTGAAGCAAGTAGATTTGCCAACAGAAATCGCAGCTTTGAAAGAAGAATTGAAAACAGCTTCTGGTCAAAAACGCATTAAAGCCGTACGCCGTTTGGATGTCTTGGATGCCTTTTACAAATCTGGGAACAAACCTGAATGGATGATTTTAAATATCTTGCCAGTTATTCCGCCAGATTTACGCCCGATGGTTCAATTGGATGGTGGTCGCTTTGCAGCTTCTGACTTGAATGAACTGTATCGTCGTGTTATTAACCGGAACAACCGCTTAGCTCGATTGCTTGAGTTGAATGCACCAGGTATCATTGTCCAAAATGAAAAACGGATGCTCCAAGAAGCAGTTGACGCTCTTATTGACAACGGTCGCCGTGGTCGTCCGATTACAGGTCCAGGTAGCCGTCCGCTGAAATCCCTCAGCCACATGCTGAAAGGGAAACAAGGGCGCTTCCGTCAGAACTTGCTTGGAAAACGGGTTGACTTCTCAGGACGTTCTGTTATCGCTGTTGGTCCAACGCTTAAAATGTACCAATGTGGTGTGCCACGTGAAATGGCAATTGAGCTTTTCAAGCCATTTGTCATGCGTGAAATTGTTGCCCGTGAGATTGCAGGAAATGTTAAAGCAGCAAAACGCTTGATTGAACGTGGAGATGACCGCATTTGGGATATTTTAGAAGAGGTTATCAAAGAACACCCAGTGCTTCTTAACCGCGCACCGACCCTTCACAGACTTGGAATTCAGGCATTTGAGCCGGTTCTAATTGACGGTAAGGCGCTTCGCTTACACCCGCTCGTGTGTGAGGCCTACAATGCCGACTTTGACGGGGACCAAATGGCGATTCACGTACCATTGTCAGAAGAAGCACAAGCAGAAGCACGTATCCTTATGCTTGCGGCAGAACACATCTTGAACCCGAAAGACGGAAAACCGGTTGTAACACCGTCTCAGGATATGGTCTTGGGGAACTACTACTTGACCATGGAAGATGCTGGCCGTGAAGGCGAAGGAATGGTCTTTAAAGACATGGATGAAGCCGTTATGGCTTATCGCAACGGTTATGTTCACTTACATACCCGTGTTGGTATTGCGACCGACAGTCTTGACAAGCCTTGGTCAGAATCACAAAAACACAAAGTGATGATGACGACAGTTGGTAAGATTTTATTTAATGCTATCATGCCAGCTGGTTTGCCGTACCTCCAAGAGCCAAATAATGCCAACTTGACAGAGGGCACACCAGACAAGTATTTCTTGGAATCAGGATCTGATATCAAAGCTGCAATTGCGGCCTTGCCAATCAATCCTCCATTCAAGAAGAAAAATCTTGGAAATATCATTGCAGAGATCTTCAAACGTTTCCGCACAACTGAAACATCTGCCCTTCTTGACCGCTTGAAAGACCTCGGTTACTACCATTCAACGCTTGCAGGTTTGACAGTGGGAATTGCAGATATTCCAGTGATTGACAACAAGGCAGAAATCATTGAAGAATCACATGAACGTGTAGAACAAATCAAGAAGCAATTCCGCCGTGGTATGATTACTGACGATGAGCGTTATGCAGCTGTTACAGATGAGTGGCGTTCAGCGAAAGAGAAATTGGAAAAACGCTTGACGGAATCACAAGATCCAAAGAACCCAATCGTTATGATGATGGATTCTGGAGCCCGTGGTAACATCTCGAACTTCTCCCAACTTGCCGGAATGCGTGGTCTGATGTCTGCGCCGAACGGACGTATCATGGAATTGCCAATCTTGTCAAACTTCCGTGAGGGACTCTCTGTATTGGAAATGTTCTTCTCAACTCACGGAGCGCGTAAAGGTATGACAGATACGGCCTTGAAGACAGCCGACTCAGGTTATTTGACTCGCCGTCTCGTCGACGTTGCTCAGGATGTGATTATCCGTGAGGACGATTGTGGAACAGACCGTGGCTTGGACATTCGTTCGATTACTGACGGTAAGGAAATGATTGAGCCGCTTGAAGAACGTTTGCAAGGTCGTTACACTAAGAAGACAGTGAAACATCCTGAAACAGGTGCTGTCATCGTTGGTCCAAACGAATTGATTACCGAAGATATCGCGCGTGAGATTGTGAATGCTGGTGTTGAACAAGTGACTATTCGCTCTGTCTTTACATGTAATACCCGCCATGGTGTATGTCGTCATTGTTACGGTATCAACTTGGCAACAGGTGATGCGGTTGAAGTGGGTGAAGCGGTTGGTACAATTGCCGCTCAATCTATCGGAGAACCTGGAACTCAGTTGACCATGCGTACCTTCCACACGGGTGGTGTAGCCTCTAACTCAGATATCACGCAAGGTTTGCCTCGTGTCCAAGAGATTTTTGAAGCCCGCAATCCAAAAGGGGAAGCGGTTATTACAGAAATCAAAGGTGAGGTTACAGCAATTGATGAGGATGCTGCAACACGCACGAAGAAAGTCTTTGTTAAAGGTAAGACTGGCGAAGGTGAGTATGTGGTACCATTTACAGCCCGAATGAAGGTTGAAGTGGGCGACCAAGTAGCACGTGGGGAGGCGCTTACAGAAGGATCTATTCAACCGAAACGTTTGCTTGAAGTACGTGATGTCTTGTCTGTTGAGACCTATCTTCTTTCTGAAGTACAAAAAGTATACCGCAGCCAAGGGGTAGAAATCGGAGATAAACACATCGAGGTAATGGTTCGCCAAATGCTTCGTAAAGTTCGTGTCATGGATCCAGGAGATACAGACTTGCTCATGGGTACTTTGATGGATATTACAGACTTTACAGATGCCAATGCAGATGTGGTGATTGCAGGTGGTATTCCAGCGACTGCTCGTCCAGTTCTTATGGGAATTACCAAAGCCTCTCTTGAAACCAACAGTTTCTTGTCTGCGGCTTCCTTCCAAGAAACCACTCGTGTCCTTACAGATGCAGCGATTCGTGGTAAACGTGATAATCTTCTTGGCTTGAAGGAAAATGTTATCATCGGTAAGATTATTCCAGCAGGTACTGGTATGGCACGTTACCGGAATATTGAACCTCAGGCAGTTAACGAAGTTGAAATCATTGAAGATACTATTGCTGAAGAATTGGCAGAAGAACTCGTATCTGAATA
Source organism: Streptococcus marmotae (assembly GCF_001623565.1). Lineage (NCBI taxonomy): Bacteria > Bacillati > Bacillota > Bacilli > Lactobacillales > Streptococcaceae > Streptococcus > Streptococcus marmotae. The sequence goes on from NZ_CP015196.1 coordinate 884,770, forward strand.
AATCTTTATATAGAAAGCCTGATGAAACCCTATCAGTGCAGACTTAAAAGAGCTTGTCCAAGAATCAGGACAAGCTCTTTTCTACTAACCAAACAGGGATTCAAGACAAAATAGTTTCGAAAAGCACTAATTAGTGATAAAATAATTTTAACAAAAGAAAAGGAGTGATAATATGATTGAATTAGGTATTTCTACGTTTGGAGAGACAACTCCGCTTGAAAAGACAGGGCAGGCAGTGAGCCATGCAGAACGGATTCGGAACTTGGTAGAGGAGATTGAATTGGCAGACCAGGTTGGACTAGATGTTTATGCGATTGGGGAGCATCATCGAGAGGATTTTGCAGTTTCTGCACCGGAAATTATATTGGCTGCAGGGGCAGTGAACACCAAACAGATTCGTTTGTCTAGTGCTGTAACGGTTTTGTCATCGATTGACCCAGTTCGAGTTTATCAGCAGTATGCGACGATTGATGCCTTGTCTAATGGTCGTGCCGAAATCATGGCAGGACGAGGTTCTTTTGTTGAATCCTTTCCTTTGTTTGGTTATGATTTGAAAGACTATGAAGAATTATTTGATGAAAAGTTGGACATGCTTCTTGCGATTAAAAATGATACTCTGCTCAATTGGACGGGGCGGCATACGCAAAGTGTGGAGAATAGACCTGTTTATCCAAGGGCTGTGCAAGAAGATTTTCCCATCAAAATTGCAACAGGAGGCAGTCCTGAATCCACGCAGAAAATTGCAGAGTTGGGCTTACCGATTGTTTACGCCATGATTGGCGGCAATCCTCGTTATTTTAAACCTTTGGTTGAGATGTACCGGAAAATTGGTCGGCTAAAAGGACATGATGAAACGAAGATGACAGTCGGGGCTCATTCATGGGGATGGATTGCAGAAGATAAGGATAAGGCAGAGCGGGACTATTTTTACCCGACGAAGCAATTGGTAGATGCGATTAGTAAGGATCGGCCTTTCTGGAAACCATTGACCTATGATGCTTACTTGAAGAGTATCGGTGAGGATGGTGCGATGTTCGTCGGTGATTCTGATACAGTGGCCAATAAGATCATTCGAGTGGTAGAGGACTTAGGATTGGATAGTTTTATGCTCCATCTTCCAGTAGGGTCTATGCCGCATGAGGATACCTTGAAAGCCATTAGACTGTATGGCGAGCAAGTCGCACCGAAGGTTCGCTCCTATTTTGCAGCTAAGAAAGCCTAGTTGCTTGCGCTAAAATAATGCTAAATTCTCAGAGTAAGTTCTAGTTGATAAGGTGTTTGTATTTTGCCATCGTAAGAGCTCATTTCTAACCCAAACGCCTCAGACTTAATTCCACCATAAAAATCCGTTTTAGACTAACTTCCGCTTCGAAAACGAAAGTGGAACTTACTTTGGGAAATTACCGGAAATTACCGCACTAAAATAATCAGCAAAGATAGTTGACACAGGGCATTGTTTGTGTTATGATGATAGACGGTACTTTTTACTTTTGGTCTCTCAAAAGTGTACAGAGACGTGCTGACAAATAGTTGCAAAGTACACACAGATAGGGGCTGTCACCAAGTGCTCTATCAACCAAAAATAAAAAAATATACAGGAGAATGTAGATGCCTACAATTAACCAGTTGGTACGTAAACCACGTAAGTCTAAAGTAGAAAAATCTAAATCACCAGCTTTGAACGTTGGTTACAACAGCCGTAAAAAAGTTCAAACAAACGTTTCTTCACCACAAAAACGTGGTGTTGCGACTCGTGTCGGAACAATGACACCTAAAAAACCTAACTCAGCCCTTCGTAAATTCGCTCGTGTACGTTTGAGCAACTTGATCGAAGTAACTGCTTATATCCCAGGTATCGGACACAACTTGCAAGAGCACAGCGTAGTGCTTCTTCGTGGTGGTCGTGTAAAAGACCTTCCAGGGGTACGTTACCATATCGTTCGTGGTGCACTTGATACTGCAGGTGTAAACGATCGTAAACAAGGCCGTTCTAAATACGGTACAAAACGTCCAAAAGGGTAAGAAAGGGGATATAGATAAATGAGTCGTAAAAACCAAGCGCCTAAGCGCGAAGTATTGCCAGATCCGCTTTACAATTCAAAATTAGTAACACGTTTGATCAACCGCGTTATGCTTGACGGAAAACGTGGTACAGCGGCTTCTATCGTATATGGTGCCTTTGATCAAATCAAAGAAGCTACTGGAAACGATGCACTTGAAGTATTTGAAACAGCGATGGAAAACATCATGCCTGTACTTGAAGTCCGTGCACGCCGTGTTGGTGGTTCTAACTACCAAGTCCCAGTTGAAGTTCGTCCAGAACGTCGTACAACTCTTGGACTTCGTTGGTTGGTAACTATTGCACGTAACCGTGGTGAACACACAATGGTTGACCGTCTTGCAAAAGAAATCATGGATGCAGCAAACAACACAGGTGCAGCTGTTAAGAAACGTGAAGATACTCACCGTATGGCAGAAGCAAACCGCGCATTTGCACACTTCCGTTGGTAATATAGGATATGAAGGCGTAAAGCAAATGCTAGCCAAAATAGGAAATTCGACGAAGAGTTTTAAAACTCTAGGAGAATTTATCTTTTTGGCAGACATTTGTAGCCTGAATTCAATTAAGATGTGAGGACGTTAAGAAAGTTCAAGGAAAAATAGAAAATCTTTGCAGAACGCTTGAGCGTTCAAGAAGATTTGTCTTTTTTCCAAAACTTTTAGTCCGAACTCAATTACATTAAGATACAGAAGACGTAGAGAGCAAGGGCAAAATAGGAAAACTAACAACGAAGCTTCAGCTTCTAGGAAGTTTTGTCTCTACTAAAGGGAGCCACATCTGTAATTAGCTAAAGCTACAACAGTTGCGTCTCTTTTTGGCAGACATTTGTAGCCTGAGTTCAATTCAATTAAAATGTGAGGACTTTTCGTCCAAACTCAACTAGCAAAATTGCTCAGCAGTATCTTTTTACCACTTTACAAAAAAGCATTTGAGAACGGGTAGGTCCTGCCTATCCGTTCTTTTCTAAAATATGCTATAATAAGATGTAACTAAATTTAACTAAAATAGGAGAACATAATGGCACGCGAATTTTCACTAGAAAAAACTCGTAATATTGGTATCATGGCCCACGTCGATGCCGGTAAAACAACAACAACAGAGCGTATTCTTTACTACACTGGTAAAATCCACAAAATCGGTGAAACACACGAAGGTGCGTCACAAATGGACTGGATGGAGCAAGAGCAAGAACGTGGGATCACGATCACCTCTGCTGCGACAACTGCACAATGGAACAACCACCGCGTAAACATCATCGACACACCAGGACACGTGGACTTCACCATCGAAGTACAACGTTCTCTTCGTGTATTGGACGGCGCGGTAACCGTTCTTGACTCACAATCAGGTGTTGAGCCACAAACTGAAACAGTTTGGCGCCAAGCAACTGAGTACGGAGTTCCTCGTATCGTATTCGCCAACAAAATGGATAAAATCGGTGCAGACTTCCTTTACTCAGTCAGCACACTTCATGAGCGCTTGCAAGCAAATGCTCACCCAATCCAATTGCCAATCGGTGCAGAAGATGATTTCCGTGGAATCATTGACTTGATCAAGATGAAAGCTGAAATCTATACAAATGACCTTGGTACAGATATTCTTGAAGAAGATATTCCAGCTGAATACCTTGAGCAAGCACAAGAATACCGTGAAAAATTGGTAGAAGCAGTTGCTGAAACTGATGAAGATTTGATGATGAAATATCTCGAAGGTGAAGAAATCACAAACGAAGAATTAAAAGCGGGTATCCGTAAAGCAACCATCAACGTTGAATTCTTCCCAGTATTGTGTGGTTCTGCCTTCAAGAATAAAGGTGTTCAATTGATGCTTGATGCGGTTATCGACTACCTTCCAAGTCCAGTTGATATTCCAGCAATCAAAGGTATTAACCCAGATACAGATGCTGAAGAAGAGCGTCCAGCTTCAGATGAAGAGCCATTTGCAGCCCTTGCCTTCAAGATTATGACGGACCCATTCGTAGGTCGTTTGACCTTCTTCCGTGTGTACTCAGGTGTCCTTAACTCAGGTTCATACGTAATGAATACTTCTAAAGGAAAACGTGAGCGTATCGGACGTATCCTTCAAATGCACGCTAACAGCCGTCAAGAAATCGAAACAGTTTACTCTGGAGATATCGCTGCTGCGGTTGGTTTGAAAGATACAACAACTGGTGACTCATTGACAGACGAGAAAGCAAAAGTTATCCTTGAGTCAATCAACGTTCCAGAACCAGTTATCCAATTGATGGTTGAGCCAAAATCTAAAGCAGACCAAGACAAGATGGGTGTTGCCCTTTCTAAATTGGCTGAAGAAGATCCAACATTCCGCGTTGAAACAAACGTTGAAACTGGTGAAACAGTTATCTCAGGTATGGGTGAGCTTCACTTGGATGTCCTTGTTGACCGTATGCGTCGTGAGTTCAAGGTTGAAGCAAACGTAGGTGCGCCTCAAGTATCTTACCGTGAAACATTCCGTGCTTCAACTCAAGCTCGTGGATTCTTCAAGCGTCAATCAGGTGGTAAAGGTCAATTCGGTGATGTATGGATTGAATTTACGCCAAACGAAGAAGGAAAAGGATTCGAGTTTGAAAATGCTATCGTCGGTGGTGTGGTTCCACGTGAATTTATCCCAGCGGTTGAAAAAGGTTTGATTGAGTCTATGGCAAACGGTGTTCTTGCTGGCTACCCAATCGTTGACGTTAAAGCGAAATTGTACGATGGTTCATACCACGATGTCGACTCATCTGAAACGGCCTTTAAAGTTGCGGCCTCTCTTGCCCTTAAAGAAGCAGCAAAATCTGCACAACCAGTTATCCTTGAGCCAATGATGCTTGTAACGATTACTGCACCAGAAGACAACCTTGGTGACGTTATGGGACACGTTACAGCTCGTCGTGGACGTGTAGATGGTATGGAAGCTCGTGGTAACACACAAATCGTTCGTGCCTATGTACCACTTGCTGAAATGTTCGGTTATGCAACTGTTCTTCGTTCAGCGACACAAGGACGTGGTACCTTCATGATGGTATTTGACCACTATGAAGATGTTCCTAAGTCTGTACAAGATGAAATCATCAAGAAAAATGGCGGTAACGCTTAATAATAAACTAAGCACCTTCGGGTGCTTTCAGATTGAAGACAAAGTCCTAGAAACACTTGTTTCTGAGGGCTTTTTTGATGTCAAGGAGTATAATAGAGGTAAGAAGAATGTGAGGTGTTGGCTATGTCTCACAAAGAAAATCCCGAATATAACCGTCGTCAAGTAGGCTTCTATACGCTTGAAGAGTTAGTTCCAAAGGACCACTTTCTGCGTCAGTTGGAGGAAACTGTCGACTTTTCTGTCATCTATGACTTGGTGGAGGATAGTTATTCCTCAGACAAGGGTCGTCCTAGCCTTGACCCTGTTATGCTGGTCAAAATCCCTCTGATTCAGTGCTTCTATGGCATTCGCTCCATGCGTCAGACCATCAAGGACATTGAGGTCAATGTTGCCTATCGTTGGTTTCTGGGCTTGAGTCTGGACGATAAGGTGCCTCATTTTACCACATACGGTAAAAACTACAGCCGTCGTTTCGCTGAAACAGAAGTGATCACGCGTATCCTCGAACATGTCCTCAATCTCTGTTTGACTGCTGGATTAGTGGATACAGATGAGATTTTCATCGACGGAACGCACATCAAAGCAGCTGCCAACAACCATAAATACAGACGACAAGAGGTCGAGGCTCAAGCTAAATGGATGAGTGAACAACTCGAAAAAGAAATCGCACAAGATCGGGTAACACATGAAAAAAAGCCCTTAAAGCCCGCCGCAAAAGGCGAGGCTAACACTAAAAAGATGTCCACGACTGACTCAGAGAGCGGCTGGTTTCGTCAAGATATGAGAGCGTTAAAAAAGTCGTACAAAAATAGGGACTTGCTTCGTGTTTGAAAAACACAAAAACAAGTCATCTTTTTTGCTAGACTTTTAGATCGAATTCAATTTCATAAGGGGGAGCATAAGGAGGTTTTCGCTTATGCAGCACAGGTGGCTTGCGACAAACACGGTTGGGCATTAGCCTATACTGTTGAAGCAGGCAATGTCCATGATAGTCAAGCTTTCCCTGCTCTTTTCGCAAAGCTAGAACCGTTTCACCCCAACTATATCATCGCTGACTCTGGTTATAAAACTCCCAGTATTGCCAAATGTCTACTGGACCAGCATATCACACCTGTCTTTCCCTACACCAGACCTCGTGGCAAGAAGGGCATGTTACGACCGAATGATTTCATTTATGACGAGCATTATGACGTCTACCTCTGCCCTGAAAACCAAGTCTTGTCTTACAGCACTACCAACCGTTCTGGCTATCGAGAATACAAGAGTAACCCTAAGACTTGTGCAACCTGTCCACTCCTAAAGAGTTGTACTGAAAGTAAGACCAAGCAGAAGCTAGTCACCAGACATATCTGGAAAGGTTACATGGAGATTTGTGAAGAGATTCGCCACCAAAGAGGGATGAAAGAGCGATATCAGCATCGCAAGGAGACGATAGAGCGACTCTTTGGGACGGCTAAAGAATACCATAATCTCCGCTATACAAGAGAAATTGGTAAGCTCAAAATGCGAGATAAGGTTGGGCTGACTTTGGCGTGCCTTAATCTCAAAAAACTGGTGAAAATAAGGGCAGGAAGGCCTTTTTATGTTGCCCTAATCTACTCTTTTAGACTACTTTTTTCAAAAATAACACAGCAAACAAAAAGACAAACTAGTTTAAGGGCTAGTTTGTCTTCGGTCTGTAAGCACCTTCGGGTGCTTTTTGTGTTTTGAAAAGTAATTGTTGACTCATCATTTTGAAAGATATAGTCAGAAAAATCAGAAAATTCTGTTGACTTTAGAGGTTTATTTTTGTATAATAAATTATAAAGATAAATTACAAAATAAAGTACAGCTGCTATAAAATCTCGTTATCGTGCTTCCAAAGCAGTTCTGTAAGGTAAGCAGCCAACTGAAACAAGAGGAGCTCAGGGCTTCAGCTTGATGGTGCAGCCTACCAATCCTATATAAATCTAGCGTCTTATACGAATAGAGATGGGACATTTGCATTTTAGCTAAGTCAGGAACTTATTATGGTCCAAAAGGTACTTATATTACCAGGAATCGTGCGGTCAATTCTGGCGGAGGGGCACACGGAGGTAGTTATTGGAAATGATAGGCTAGAAGTGGTGCGAGGATAAGAACTTATAACGAAAGTGGCTACTATCTAAGACCGTAAAGCTAAACGCATCTTTGGCAATAAAATGAGGAGTTCAAATGAAAAAATATCAGTTACAAGATTATGAAATCTATGTGTCTCAACGATTGCACCCCGTTTATGATGGTCAGGATCAATTATTGATTCTATATCCCGAGCAGACATCTATTTGTTGTAGCGTGACATTGTCGCCGACTGGTAATCTTCAACTTGCTACTTACTGGGGAATTGTTTATGATATTTGCGGCAAAATAGTTCATATTTGGTATAACGATGAGGAGGGAGTGCAGTGAATCACTATCACTTTGGAAAATACACCGTCCATGTTCACTCAGCGTTGAGCGTTTTTATCGGTAACGATGGGACAGAACTTATCATTTATAACGATAAGGATGATTATGCTGTTGTTGCAGTATTCCGTTGGGTGTCAGAAAAGCAAATCCTCCGAGTGGTGAATAAATGGCGCTTAACGTTTGAACACGACAGTCAGAATAATGTATTTATTCATTATGATCCAGATTATCGTTATTGACAAGAAGTTGGGGAAACACTGAGTATCGTTCCCTTTATTTTTAGTACGAATCTTAAGATTTTTCAAGATAAAAACGAGGCTGGGCAAAAACTAGCCAGTAAATAAAAAACACATATAGATTCAAGCTGATTTTGATGAAATCCTGCCGAACTATTTGTGTTTTTATTTTTGTCTCTATTATATTGGACTAATTTCTTAGCCAATTTCGTGAGATTCATGCTCATTAGGAGGAATCCTATCTCAGTTTCAACCACTTTTTGACCTCTGACATGCACTCTGCGTACGCCAAAAACACCCTTCATCCTACCAAATACAGGTTCGACATCCACCTTGCGTTTGGCATAAATGCGGGCTCCCTCTTTACTTGTCAATTCCTCTTTGGCTAAGTTCTTGAAATAGTTCCACGTAGGATTATACTGAATTTGTTTGAGGTTTCCTTTCTCTGTCCGTGCTAATTGGTCTAACTCTTCACTAGCTTGTACAGGATCAGCTTCGTAAATCTTACTATCTTTCTCAAATCCATACTTTTCCGTTCTTCGTGAATAATTCTTAAACGAGTAGACAACTCCATCTGGTTTTATCCACTGGTCAGAATCTTCTAGGTAAGTCCAGTTTTCAGGATTGGCATCACTCTTCTTGTAGCTTTTCTTCTGCTCTTTCTGATATGTTCCGTAGGGAATTAGAGGCGTTTTCTCCAGAACATCAACGATAAAGCTGTAATTTTCTTCACTACCATAACCTGCATCCGCAACAATGTGTTGAAAGAGTTCTAAGGTTTGGATGGATTGAAGAAAAGGTTTGAGTGTACGAGTGTCAGTTGGATTCGGATACAATCCGTAAGCTAAGGCAAACTGGCTATTTGTACCAAGTTGAAGGTTGTAACCAGGTTTGAGCTGACCATTCCTCATATGATCCTCTTTCATCCTCATAAACGTCGCATCAGGATCTGTTTTAGAATAGGAATTTCGCTCTTGTAAAATCTGTTTATCTCGTTCGTACTTTTGTTTCCGAACAAGAAAATCCTCTTTCAACTTTCTCTTGAGTTTCTTAATTCTTCTTCGTTTCTGTCTGTTAGCCGATCCACCTTTACTGACTTTAGGCTCTTGTGAGATAGCATTTTCCAACTCATCTAGTACTTGTTCGGTCTCTTGTAGGAGTTGGTTTAGTCCTTCGCTAGTGAGACATTCTTCCTTGGACAAGGCAGTATCCACCCCTTCTTGGACTAGCTTGTCATAGAGGGCAGAAATGTTTCCATTCAAGGCATCTTCATAGCGCTCAACGGCCTTTTTCCACGTGAAAGAATACTTGTTGGCATCAGCTTCTACCTTAGTCCCGTCAATGAAGAGAGCTTTATCTTCAATCAATCCATTCTCTCTGAGGAGGAGAGTAAAGTAGATGAAAGCAGTTTTGATAAGCTGGTTGGCGTGTGTAGAGGCCCGAAAACTATTTATGGTTCGATAACAGACGTAGGTATCTTGACTCAGCCATTTCATAGGAATGACTTCCTCATTCATTTGGACAATTTTTCTACCAGAGAAAACTTGGCGAGCATAGGCGAACAGGGTCATTTTGAGCAACATCGCTGGATGAAAGGCAGGACGACCTGTGTGGGAAGTTTCTTCTAGGAGAACGGATTGAGGAATAGTATCCACAAACTGACTAATCAGACGTGCCTCATGTGTAGCAGGTAAGTCCCAAGCGATATTTAATTCCAAACTAAGCTGATTTGTGTTATACTGTTTATACATTTTCATGCCTTTCTAGTTGTTTTGTGGTTATTATAATTATAAAGCATGAAATGGAAAACGAGCAACTCCTAATTGGAATGGCTCGTTTTTTATATATGAGCAGCTAGTTTTTGCCCAGCCTCGTTTTTATAGATAACCGTAGTAGGGACGCTGAACGAGACTTTGATGCAGCCAGTTAATAAGAGTGATAAAATCAAAAACAGGCAGTCCCACACGGGATTGGATTTTTGCCGCATATGGAGGAAGGTCGCTGCATTCGAGCAGAATAGCTCCGATGTCTGGATGCTCTTTCCGTAGGTTTTCAACCACATCCGCCAAGTCGTTCCCTAATTTTTCATGATCTAGATGCGTCTGATTCCAGCGGATTGGAGCAAAACTTTCTAGGCTACCGATTTCTTTGACGATACAGTCTTCAATTTTAGCATGGGCTTTTTGGAAAAAGTCACGATTGGCACCGTTGCCATCAGCTACCAAAACGGCAATTTTTTGCTCGGCGTTTAATCCCATCTTGATAAGAGGAATCTGAAGGACGCTTGAAAGATAGACAGGGATAGAGACTGCGTGTTTAATTTCTTCTTGGAAATGATTGAAATAGCCACAGGCACCAACAATAGCCCGCACACCTTTCTTTTCTAACCGTTGGGCAGCTTCAATAATTGCTGGCAAAACCTCAACTTTTCCTTGGAAAAGATCCTCAATTTCAATGTCGATAACTTCGTATAGAACTGGAAAGTTAAAGGTTGTTGCGTTGACGACATTACCAGGCATTTTGACATAGTCGAAATCAATGGCAATGATACCAAGAGCGATTCCTGCAACGGGCGTCGGTACAACGTGATGGGAGCGGTCTATTTTTTGTGGATTGTCTAGATAAGTATAGTGGTGTTGGTCCATCTTAATCAGCCTTTCTAAAGTTGCCATTTTCAAGATAATCTAGAATTTCGTCAGAAGAGAGATGTGCTAAATCTAGATCGTCCAGCGTCAATCCTTTATCATAGAAATTTTGTCCGGTCATCACAGATCCAAGAGTAATCATACTGTCGATAACCGGAGTTGAAACACCGTACTTTTTCCCTAATTCATGGTAGAGATGGCATCCGACTGGAATGTCTTCTGTGATATAACGATCGTGGATGCTAAATGGCCCTGTACCATAAGCCATAGGAAATTGTTCTTCAAAAGGAATAATGCAGTCATCTCCCATATACTCAGGTCCTAAGATACTGGTACGTGATAAAAAGTTTTTCTTAGGGTAGCGTTGCAAGTCTACGCCGATTTTTTCTGCTAATTCAACTTGTTCCAGATAAAAGGCATATTGGACCTCGGCGACAGATTCGCTATAAGCATGGGAATAGATAGAATAAGAATATTTATCATTGCCTCCAAAGATTCGTCCCCAGTTTTCCATCACGCCGGCACCTAAGATCGTTCCTGGCACATGGAGGACAGGGTTGACATTGCTAAAACCGATGTCAAGAACCGTTTTTCCGCCCGTTACTCCTTGGCCATGAGTGATAGCATCGAAGCTACCGATAGCCTTGGAACTTTCCAAAAAGGCATATTGGTCGGTACTTGGAAGGCTAGCCCCACGCAGGGTGATTGCTCGGTATTTTAGTTCAATTTTTGGCGTCAAAACGCCGCCTTCTTTAATGATGCGAGAGCCGTATGGGGCACTAGACCAGCCACCGACAATGATGTCTTTTTGACAGTTTAATTCGCGCATTTTTTTCCGCAACTTGAGACTTCCAAAGTTGTCAGGGATGATATGAACAATCATGCCATCTTCTAAAATAGGAACTAATTTCTCAAAAAAAGTATCGTGAGCGACAGATGGAACGGTGACAAGGACAAGGCGAGTTCCTTTTACCGCTTCAGCAATATCTGTTGTTACAAGGTCAAAATGCGCTTTTCCGCTTCGTTCAAAAGCAAAAAGGTTATTTTGACCTGTATGAGCAATTGTAATTCCCGTTTTGTCAATGTCTTTGAGGGTGAAGGAGGCAAATTCTGGTAATTCATAAAGATGAACGGTATTGCCTGCGAGAACAGAATCCGCTGCGACAGCCTTTCCGACTGCTCCGGCTCCTAATACTGCAATGGGATGATTTTTTAATTCTTGAATATCCATGTTTATCTCCTTGTTATACTATACTTTCCTTATTCTATCATAATTTATAAGGAGAGGAATTTGGTATTTTTTATCAAGGTGATAGAAAACAACTATCAAAGCTCATTAAAATTTCTTTCTGAAAAAAGAAAATCATTTGCAATTTTATCAACTTCATTATATAATAGTAATGTTGAAAGGTAACTTGTGTATTAACAAGTTAAAATTTTCACAAAAGGATTAAAAGGCTTGCCTTTTAAAATAAAAGAACCCGATTTTCATAAGGAGGAAATCATTCATGGTAGTTAAAGTTGGTATTAACGGTTTCGGTCGTATCGGACGTCTTGCATTCCGTCGTATCCAAAACGTAGAAGGTGTTGAAGTTACTCGTATCAACGACCTTACAGATCCAGTTATGCTTGCACACTTGTTGAAATACGACACAACTCAAGGTCGTTTCGACGGTACTGTGGAAGTAAAAGACGGTGGATTTGAAGTTAATGGTAAATTTGTCAAAGTTTCTGCTGAACGCGAACCAGGAAACATTGACTGGGCTACTGATGGTGTAGACATCGTTCTTGAAGCAACTGGTTTCTTTGCATCTAAAGAAAAAGCTGAGCAACACATCCATGCTAACGGTGCGAAAAAAGTTGTTATCACTGCACCTGGTGGAAACAACGTGAAAACAGTTGTATTCAACACAAACCACGAAATTCTTGATGGTACTGAAACAGTTATCTCTGGTGCATCATGTACTACAAACTGCTTGGCTCCAATGGCTAAAGCACTTCAAGACAACTTCGGTGTTGTTCAAGGTTTGATGACAACTATCCACGCTTACACTGGTGACCAAATGATCCTTGACGGACCACACCGTGGTGGTGACCTTCGCCGTGCCCGTGCTGGTGCTGCAAACATTGTTCCTAACTCAACTGGTGCTGCAAAAGCTATCGGTCTTGTAATCCCAGAATTGAACGGTAAATTGGACGGAGCTGCTCAACGCGTTCCTTCACCAACTGGATCAGTAACTGAATTGGTAACTGTTCTTGAGAAAAATGTAACGGTTGATGAAGTAAATGCTGCAATGAAAGCTGCTGCAAACGATTCATACGGTTACACTGAAGATCCAATCGTTTCTTCAGATATCGTAGGTATGGCTTACGGTTCATTGTTTGACGCAACTCAAACAAAAGTTCTTGATGTTGACGGTAAACAATTGGTGAAAGTTGTATCTTGGTATGATAACGAAATGTCATACACTGCTCAATTGGTTCGTACACTTGAGTACTTTGCAAAAATTGCAAAATAATGAGTAAAAGGAGAGGTTGTTTGACCTCTCTTTTCTAATGTAGCAACGTTTGTATTCGAGTGATATTTTTTGTGAAATCTTTCCCTAAATCCCCAAAATATGATATAATGAGGGAGTATAAAATAAAGAATAGGAGTTTTTGTAAAATGGCAAAACTTACTGTAAAAGACGTTGACTTGAAAGGCAAGAAAGTCCTTGTCCGTGTTGACTTTAACGTTCCTTTGAAAGACGGCGTGATTACAAATGACAACCGTATTTCAGCAGCCCTTCCTACTATCAAGTATATCCTTGAGCAAGGTGGACGTGCGGTGCTCTTCTCTCACCTTGGACGTGTGAAAGAAGAAGCGGATAAAGAAGGCAAATCGCTTGCACCAGTTGCTGCGAACTTGGCAGAAAAATTAGGGCAAGATGTTGTCTTCATCCCAGGTGCAACTCGTGGGGCAGAACTTGAAGCGGCAATCAATGCGCTTGAAGATGGACAAGTTCTTTTGGTTGAAAACACTCGTTTTGAAGATGTTGACGGCAAGAAAGAGTCAAAAAATGATGCAGAACTTGGTCAATACTGGGCTTCTCTTGGAGATGGAATTTTCGTTAACGATGCCTTTGGTACAGCTCACCGCGCACACGCTTCAAACGTAGGTATCTCAGCAAATGTTGAAAAAGCCGTTGCAGGTTTCCTTCTTGAAAATGAAATTGCCTATATCCAAGAAGCGGTTGAAAATCCAGTTCGTCCATTTGTGGCAATTCTTGGTGGTTCAAAAGTTTCTGATAAGATTGGTGTCATTGAAAACCTTCTTGAAAAAGCTGATAAAGTCCTTATCGGTGGAGGTATGACTTACACATTCTACAAAGCACAAGGTATTGAAATCGGAAATTCACTTGTAGAAGAAGATAAATTAGATGTAGCAAAAGCTCTTCTTGAAAAAGCAAATGGTAAATTGATCTTACCGGTTGACTCAAAAGAAGCAAATGCTTTTGCTGACTACACAGAAGTCCGTGATACAGATGCTGAAGCCGTTTCTGAAGGCTTCCTTGGTCTTGACATCGGTCCAAAATCCATTGCGAAATTTGATGAAGCTCTTACAGGTGCGAAAACAGTTGTTTGGAACGGTCCTATGGGTGTCTTTGAAAATCCTGACTTCCAAGCTGGAACAATCGGTGTGATGGATGCGATTGTCAAACAACCAGAAGTGAAATCAATCATCGGTGGTGGTGACTCAGCTGCAGCTGCCATCAACCTTGGTCGTGCAGATAAATTCTCATGGATTTCTACAGGTGGTGGAGCTTCAATGGAGCTTCTTGAAGGTAAAGTATTACCAGGCTTGTCTGCATTGACAGAAAAATAATCTTCTCATGATGGAAGGTTAGAAAAGGTGTCGATAGGCACCTTTTTATACACCTTCTAGAGTTTTTGAGAAGCTTAGCGAACGAGAGAATCTAGCAAGGTATAAAGTATTGTCAGGGTTGGCTGCATCGGCAGAAAATAATTCATCTAAAATAATGAAGATTAGAAAAAAGGCGCATCGAAGGCGTCTTTTCCTATGTTTTATCATGTTTTGTAATGGGCGGTAGCTTTAGATAATGACTGCGAATGGCAGTAGCTCTCCCCTTAACATCATCAGCTTGGTAATTTAATGGTATAATAATAAGGAATAGATTTGTCGTTGATGAGAGGAAGTAAGCTTGTATGTTTAAAAAATATCGATTTAATCCCAAGGAATTTAAGTTGGGAATGCGAACCTTGAAATCAGGAATAGCGGTCTTTTTGGTTATCCTGCTATTTGCATTTTCTAGCCGACAAGGAGCTCAAATTGCAGCTCTGACAGCCGTTTTTAGCCTGCGTGAGGATTTTGATAAAAGTGTGCATTTTGGCGCATCTAGGATTCTAGGAAATTCGATTGGTGGTGTCTATGCCCTTATCTTTTTTATCTTAAATCAAATTTTTCATGAGCATGTACTAGTTACGATTTTTGTGGTGCCGGTGTGTGTCATGTTAACGATTATGACAAATGTGGCCATGAATAACAAACCTGGGATTATCGGAGGGGTAGCTGCCTTGCTGATTATCACCTTATCGATTCCGTCTGGGAATGCGATTCAATATGTTTTTATTCGTGTCTTTGAGACGTTTGTTGGGGTGTTTATTGCGATTTTGGTTAATTCGGATATTGATAGACTAAAAAAGCGATTACAAAGCGAACGATGTAAGAAAATATGACATATAATATTGACGAATGAATAAA